>DATAIB010000130.1:0-4779 GCA_036262855.1 Candidatus Limnocylindrales bacterium | reverse complement strand
CGGCTCATGCGGCCGACCCGAGGGCTGTGCAGCGCACGTCTGCCCGGCAAGCCGGGCGTCGCCCTCCTATTTGGCCTTGCTCCAGGTAGAGCTTGCCGCGTTTCACTCCGGCCGAAGCCGGCATCGTCACTGTGGCGCTGGTCCTCGCCTCGCGGCGGGTGGGCGTTACCCACTACCTTGCGCTGGGGAGCTCGGACTTTCCTCAGCCCGATCGGTCGCCCGACCGAGCCGCGGCCATCCGGCCGTCTCGCTGACTCCCCGAATTCTAGGCGGCGGGTCGAACCCACACGGAATCCGGGCCGCCGGCCAGCACCCGGTCGATCGCTTCGTTGCACTTCGCGTCGGCGAGGGAGTTCTGGGCGCGGGGGACGTGGCTCGCGGTCCAGCCGTCGGGCAGGGTCCGCAGCTGCCGCAACGCCTCCGCCCACAGCAGCCGCAGCTTCGCGTCCTTGACGCGCCAGCGGCCCGCGAGCTGCTCGACGATGAGCTTCGAATCCAGCAGGAGCTCGAGGCGCCGCGCGCCGAGCTCAATTCCCAGCCCCACCGCACGCACGACCGCCGTGTACTCGGCCACGTTGTTCGTCTGGATCCCGAGGTAGTCCGAGATCGACGCGTCAGGCGTCGTGCGCGGGTCGCGCGCATCGGCGCGTGCGAGATCGATCAGGACCGCCCCCGAGGACGCCGGGCCGGGATTGCCGCGCGCGGCACCGTCCGTGCGGACGACGAATCCGCGCGTCGATGCGGCGGTTGCCGGGGCGGACGCCGCGACGGGCGTGCGGTCGGTGGACGGTGGGGCCGCGCGCTCCGGGTCCTCGTCGTCGTCGAAGCCGAGCGTCAGCGGGGGCTCTCGCACCTCGGCCGAATCAGCCTTCGGACTTCGTCTCGTCGCCCGCGTCGGAGCGACGCTTGCCCTCGGGCGGCAGGCCGGCGCGCGCGGGCTCGGCCATCGGCTCGTCCGCCTTCGTGGCAGCGGTCGGGACGGGCTGGTTGGCCGCGGGCGCGGCTTTGGCGGCCATCGGCGCTCCTGCCGGCCCGCCCTGCAGCATCGGCAGCGGCGCGTACTTCGGCGCGTCGGGCTTGCCGCGGAGCTTGCGCCACGCCCATTGGATCGGGTCGTAGTACTCGTCCGCGACGCGCTCCTTGAGCGGGATGATCGCGTTGTCGGTGATCTTGATGTGCTCCGGGCACACCTCGGTGCAGCACTTCGTGATGTTGCAGTAGCCGACGCCGCCGACCTCCTTGAGGTAGCTGCGGCGATCGCCCTGGTCGATCGGGTGCATCTCAAGGCCGGCCGTGCGGACGAGGAAGCGCGGGCCCATGAACGGGGTCGACGTCTCATGGTTGCGCAGGACGTGGCAGACGTCCTGGCAGAGGAAGCACTCGATGCACTTCCGGAACTCCTGCACGCGCTCGACATCCTGCTGCTGCCAGCGCCACTCGGACTGTGGCGTCTCGGGCGGCGTGAAGGGCTGCAGCGAGCGGTTGACCGCGTAGTTCCACGACACGTCCGTGACGAGGTCGCGGATGAGCGGGAAGGTCCGCATCGGCTCGACCGTGACCGGCTCCGAGAGGTCGAGGTCGGACATGCGGGTCTTGCACATCAGCTTCGGGCGGCCGTTGACCTCGCCCGAGCACGACCCGCACTTCGCGGCCTTGCAGTTCCAGCGGACCGCGAGGTCCGGCGCCTCGTGCCCCTGGATCCAGTGGAGGGCGTCGAGCACGACCATGCCCTCCTCCACCGGGACGTCGAACTCATCGTAGTGGCCCGCGGTCCCGGGCTCGCCGCGGAACACCCGGAGGTGGGCCTGGGTCATCGCGTGCTCGCGCTCCGCCATCAGTGCGTGCTCCCGAGCAGCGCCTGGAGCTCGTCGGACATCTGCGGGAGCGCCGTGGTGGTGACGTCCATCGTGCCGTCGGCGCGGCGCCTCACGACGCCGTTGCGGCCGCCCCAATCCTTCTGGTTGGTCTCCGGGAAGTCGAGGCGGCTGTGGGCGCCGCGGCTCTCGGTCCGCTGGAGTGCCAGCCGCGTGATCGCCTCGGAGACGATCAGCAGGTTCCGGAGCTCGAAGCACAGGTTCCAGCCCGGGTTGAACGCGCGGCCGCCCTTGACCGCGAGGGCCGGCACGCGGCCCCGCAGCTTGCCGAGCTCGGTGATCGCTTCCTTGAGATCCGACTCGACGCGGAAGATGCCCACGAGCCGCTGCATGACGTCCTGCAGGTCGCGCTGGAGCTGATACGGGTCCTCGCCCGAGCCGCGCTCGAGTGGTGCCGCGAGCTCGCGCGTCCCCTCGGCGACCTGGACGGGGTCGACGTAGGCGGCCCCCTGCTTCGTCGCGGCGTGCGCCGCGGCGCCCGCGCCGGTGCGCATCCCGAACACGAGCAGGTCGGACAGCGAGTTGCCGCCAAGGCGGTTCGAGCCGTGCATGCCGCCAGACACCTCGCCGGCGGCGTACAGCCCGGGCACGGTCGTGGCGCCCGTGTCGGCATCGACGCGGATGCCACCCATCACGTAGTGCGTCGTCGGTCCGACCTCCATCGGGCCCTTCGTGATGTCCACGTCCGCCAGCTCCTTGAACTGGTCGTACATCGAGGGCAGCTTCTTGCGCACGTGCTCGGCGGGCAGGTAGCTGATGTCGAGGAACACGCCGCCGTGCTCCGTTCCCCTGCCCTCCTTGACCTCGGTGTAGATCGCGCGGGCCACGTTGTCGCGGGTCGAGAGCTCCGGCGGACGCCGGGCATCGACCGATCGGCCCTGCGACGCCGCGTCGACCCACGTCTTGGCTTCCTCGTCCGTCGCCGCGTACTCCGCGCGTCGGTCCTCGGGGAGGTAGTCCCACATGAAGCGCTTGCCGTCCTTGTTGCGCAGGATCCCGCCCTCGCCCCGGACGGCCTCGGTCACGAGCAGACCGCGGACGCCCGGCGGCCAGACCATCCCGGTCGGGTGGAACTGCACGAACTCCAGGTCGATGAGCTCCGCGCCCGCCTCGTATGCGAGCGCCTGGCCGTCGCCGGAGTACTCCCACGAGTTCGACGTGACGGTGTAGGCCTTGCCGATGCCGCCGGTCGCCAGCACGATCGCCTTGGCCGGGAAGAGCACCGGCTTGCCGGTGGTGCGCCAGTAGCCGAAGGCGCCCGTCACGCCGCCCGCGCCCGTGATGAGGCGCGTGATCGTGCACTCCATGAACACGTCGATGCCGATCGCGACGGCGCGGTCCTGGAGGGTCCGGATCATCTCCAGCCCGGTTCGATCGCCGATGTGGGCGAGCCGCTTGTGCGTGTGGCCGCCGAAGGCGCGCTGGCTGATCCGTCCGTCGCGCGTGCGGTCGAAGACGGCGCCCCAGTACTCGAGCTCACGCACGCGGTCCGGCGATTCCTTGGCATGCAGCTCGGCCATGCGCGGGTTGTTCAGGAGCTTGCCGCCGACCATCGTGTCGCGGAAGTGGGTCTTCCAGTTGTCCTCGGGATCGACATGCCCGAGCGACGCGGCGACGCCGCCCTCGGCCATCACGGTGTGCGCCTTCCCGAGCAGGGACTTGCACACGAGCCCGACCTTCGCGCCCTGGGCCTGGGCCTCGATCGCCGCGCGCAGGCCGGCGCCGCCCGCGCCAACGACGAGGACGTCGACCGGGTGCGTCTCGAGCTCGTCGGTCATCGCGCTACCCGAGGTGGATCGCGAAGTCCGGGACGATCCCGGCCTGGAACAGGCGGGCGTAGACATCCGCGAGCGTGACGGTGATGAGGCTGCACCAGGCCCACCACATGTGGTTGCGATTGAGGTCGGTCAGGCGTTGCCACAACGTGTACCTCACGCGGCGGGCCCGGGTGCAGGAGAAGCAGTCGATGCGGCCGCCGACGAGGTGGCGCAGGGAGTGGCACGAGAGCGAGTAGCCGGTCAGCAGGATGACGTTCACGAGGAAGAGCACGCCGAGGGCGCTGATCCGGAGCCTCGGGTCGCTCACGTCCGCGTCGGGCACGATGTTGAACGCGGGCAGGATGTCGAGCCACAGGAAGAACAGCGGGATGAACGCGAGGTAGAGCATGTACCGGTGCAGGTTCTGGAGGATGAACGGCAGCGCGTTCTCCAGCGCGAACTTGCGGTGGATCGTCGGCTCGCCCACCGCGCAGCCCGCCGGATCCGCGAAGTAGAACCGGTAGTAGGCCTTGCGGTAGTAGTAGCAGGTTGCCCGGAAGCCGATCGGGATCCACAGGATCAGGAGGCCCGGGCTGAGCCACGTCGGCATGTCCGGCCAGACGATGAGCGGCGAGAAGAGCGGCGACAGGTAGCCCTCGTGCTGGACGATCTGGGGCCCGAAGAGCGGGCCCCACAGGATGCCGCTGAAGGTGAGATAGCCGGCGCAGAACGTGAACAGCAGGCCCTGGATGATGGGGTAGATGGCCCAGTTGTCGACGCGGCTGGTCTTGCCGAAGCCCTGCGCGGCGGTGCCGCGCGGCTTTCGCAGTGCCCGGAGGACGGCGCCCTGGACGGTCACGCGCCGAGCGCCTCGATCACGGCGTCACCGAACTCCCGGGTTCCGGCGGTGCCGCCGAGATCCGATGTCACCGTCTTGCCCTCGGCGATGACACGCCGGACGGCGCCTTCGACCCGCTCCCCCATCTCGGCATAGCCGAGGTGCCGCAGCATCAGCGCACCCGACAGGATCAATGCCGTCGGGTTGGCCTTGTTCAGGCCCGCGTACTTGGGCGCCGAGCCGTGCACCGGCTCGAACACCGCGCCATCCTCGCCGATGTTGGCGCCGGGCGCGACACCCAGGCCGCCCA
>DATAIB010000129.1:0-8054 GCA_036262855.1 Candidatus Limnocylindrales bacterium | reverse complement strand
GTGCCCTCGGGAAAGACCGCCAGGACCTGTCCCGCGTCGAGGATCTTCATCGCCGTCCGGAACGCCTCGAGATCCGCGGCGTCGCGATCCACGGGATGGATGCCCGCGATCCGGAATGCCCAGCCCGTGAGCCACCACTCGACGAGCTCCCGCTTGCCCAGCCAGTTCAGCGGCCGGCCGAGCACCTGGTTCAGGAACGCACCGATCAGCACGGGATCCGCGCTCGACGCATGGTTCGCGGCCATGATCATCGGGCCGGTCTTCGGGAGCGCGGTCAGGTCGCCCTCCACACGGAAGCGGACGATCGCTCGAACGATGGACCGCAGCACCCATGTCCCGAACCTGGTGAGCCACCAGTTGTGGGTCGCGATCGGCGTCGGTCGCGTGGGCTTGCGAGGAGCGGCTGCCGCGCGGTCGGTGCGCAGGCGCTTCGGCGCGGGGTCGGGCTGCGCGGTCGCCGGCTCGGGCTCCGCGGTTGCGCGATCGTCCGCGGTGGCGCGGGCTTCCGCGGTTGCGCGACGCTCCGCGGCCCGGATCGCGGCGACCACCGCGGCGACGGTGTCCGCAAGCTCGTTGCCGTCGGTCCGGATCACGACGGCGTCCGAAGCGGCCCGCAGCGGGGCGACCTCGCGGGTCGAGTCGAGATTGTCCCGGCGCCGGAGCTCGTCGATGATCTCGGCCGCTTCCGTTGACGCAGGATCGACGCCGCGCTCGAGGATGCGACGGCGCGCGCGCTCGTCGACGGACGCGTCGAGGTACAGCTTCAGGTCTGCATCGGTGAGCACCACCGTGCCGATATCCCGGCCGGCCATGATGATCCGGCCCGATGCCGCGAGCCGGCGCTGCCGCGTCAGCAGCGCGAGACGGAGCTCGCCGACGCTCGCGTAGCCGGAGACCGCGGCATCGACCTCGGGCCCGCGGACCTCTTCCGTCCGGTCGACCTCGTCGACGGCCACATGCGCGAGCCGCCCGGTCCCGTCGTCGAGCAGGTGGATCTCGTCGACCAGCTCGATGAGCTTGCCGGTATCCGCGGGCTCGATGGCGCGCGACAGCGCGAGCCAGGTGACGGCGCGGTAGAGCAGCCCGGTATCGCAGAACCGGTACCCGAGCTCCTGGGCTGCGGCGGCCCCGACGCTGCTCTTCCCCGACGACGCGGGCCCGTCCAGGGCGACGACGAGGCCGCGCCCGAGCTGGGGTGCCGCTTCCGGCGACGCGTCTGCCATCGCGGAGAGGATAGCCGGGCCACCCGCCGCGGAGACCGATGCAACAGGCGCGCAACCAGCATGCAACGCGCTGGGGCCAAGGTTCCGAATGCGCCATGACCCCGGCACGTGACCGGCCTGAGCGCTCGAGGAGGACCTCCCATGGATCCACAGGCTGAACACCACCATGGTCGGCTGGGCTCGTTCGCCGCCCGCCGGATCGATCGCGTCCGACGCGCTTCGGTCATCGCCATGACGGCCGTCATCGCCGTCGCGGGCATCGCCGCCGCGACCATCCCGACGAACAACGTGATCGATGCCTGCTACTCGCGCAGCGGCGGCTCGTTGCGGGTGATCGACGCCACCGTCACGAAATGCAGCAAGACCGAGACGTCCCTCGCCTGGAACGTCCAGGGCGTGAAGGGCGACAAGGGCGATCCCGGCGCGACGGGACCGCAGGGTCCGGTCGGTCCGCAGGGCGCGACCGGCGCGACCGGCGCGACGGGTCCACAGGGCCCGGTTGGCCCGCAGGGCGCGACCGGCGCGACGGGACCGGCGGGTCCGTCGGTTCTCGCCAACGTCACGTACGTCGCGACGCATACCTTCACGACAGGGAATCTCGAGGAGCTCCTGACGAAGTCGCTGCCCGAGGGCATGTACGCCTTCACCGGCACCGTGCAGCTCGGGACCGAAGGCTTTGACTCGGTGTGGCTGACGCAGTGCGAGCTGCGCGACGGCGCCACCGTGCTCGGCGGAAGCTCCGCCGACTTCTCTGCCATCAACATCGATGAGCTCCACACGGACGAGGACACGGTGTCGGGCGCCAGCACCACGCTCACCCTGACCGGGACCCGGTCCGTGGGCTCCGGCGGCACCGAGATCAGCATCTGGTGCCGGAATTACGGGGGAACCCGAATGTTCGGTGCGCAGCTCATGACGCTGAAGATCGCCGGCTCGTTCTGAGCGTCACGAACCCGGGCGAAGCCGCCGCGCACCGCGCGGCGGCTTCTCGCCTGCCTCACGTTTCCCGGGGCGCGGCCGGCGCTCGAAAGATGGCCCGCCGACCACGTCAGTCGGCGATGGCCCGCGCGAGTTGGGCACGACTCTGCACGCCGAGCTTCGCGTAGGCGCGTGCCAGGTGGGCTTCGACGGTCTTCGTGCTGATCCCCAGCTGCGCCGCGACCTCGCGGTTCTTGAGCCCCGAGGCGGCCAGGCGCGCGACCTCCGCCTCGCTCGGCGTCAGCTCGTCCGCGACGGTCGGGCGTGGCCGCCCGAGCCTCGCGATCTCCACTCGAGTCCGGCGCGCCCAGACGCTCGCCCCGAGCGCATCGAAGATCGAGCGGGCGGCCTCCAGGGCATCGCCGGCCCCCCGGCGAGACCGCGCGCGCCGGAGGAGCTCGCCGCGCAGTAGCAGCGTTCGAGCCCGGTCGAAGGCGCGCCAGGCGTTCGACTCGTCCGCGAGGACTGCATCGGTCGCCGCGATCGCCGCAGCGAGATTCCCCCGCCCCGCCAGGAGCCGGGCTCGGCCCCGCGCGATCGCAGCATCGGCCCACGGCCGAGGCGTGACGCGCGCGCCCTCCTCGAACCGTGCCAGCAGCGGCTCGGCCTCGTCGAGGCGCCCCATTGCGCACAGCGCCTCGATGCGTTCGTGCGTCGCGTCGAGGCGCATCGCCTGGACGTAGCCCGCTGCCGTCAGGTACCGATCGCTGCGCGCGGCATGCATCTCGACGTCGGGCCATCTCTCCGCGGACGCCGCGATGAACGAGAGCACCAGGAGGTACGCGGAAGCGAGGATCGGGTCCGGGCCGGCCTCGACGCGCGCCAGTGCCTCGAGCGCCGACGATTCGGCGTCCGCGAGATCGCCGCGATGGGCGAGCACGAGCGCGCGAATCCGCCGCGCGGGATCGGCGTTGGGTTGGCCGGCCTGGCGTGCGGCGACCGTCGCCTCCTCGACGAAGCGGAGCGCCGCATCCCAGCGATCGGCGTAGAGCTCGGTCTCGGCGAGGCGGGTCAGGAGGTCCGGCTCCCCGGACACCTCCCCCACGGCCCGCGAGCCGTCGAGCTGCCGCAGGAATCGAGCTCGGGCGAGGTCCGGTCGGTCGATGGCGATCCACCACAGGCCCGGCACGGTGGACTGGTCGGCGTTGGTGCCGTCGCCTTCGAGCGCCTGCGCGCGATCCAGGAGCGCGAGGTCCGGTGGCATGCCGAGCGTGACCTCGTGCGCGAACCGCTCGTACATGGCGGCGGCGAGCGTGATCGGGGGCCCGGTCGCGGTCAGGATCTCCACCGCCTTCGCCGCGTGTTGCATGCCGGCGACGACGTCGAAGTCGAAGAAGACGGCGAGGCGAAAGTGGATCCGCCCGAGCAGCGCCGGGTCCGCGGCGGCGTCCTCGAGCGCGGCCAGGCAATGCTCGACGGCCACGATCGTCGTCGGTTCGCGGTAGAACGCGATCGTCCCGGCGAGCATCCGGGCTTCGGCCCGACCGGGACCGGGCGGCAACGTCGCGACGAGCTCGGCGCAGAGCCGCTCGGCCGCCTCGAGGTCCGGCAGCTCGAGCAGCAGGTTCGCCAGCACGAGCTGTCGTCGGCCCAGCGCCGCCCGGTCATCGCCCGGCGTTCGTTCCACTGCGAGCCTGATGAGCTCCGTCGCCGCCTCGGCGGCACCCCGGCGCTTCGCGTCCTCGGCCGCCGCATCCAGGGCAGACGCGACGTTCGCATCCGGTGCCGTCGTGGCGAGGGCGAGGTGGCGCGCGCGGGCTTCTCCCGCGTCTGCCACCCTGGACAGGGCCGCATGGGCGGTGCGTCGATCACCGGGAGCGGCGTCCTGATAGGCGGCCGCGGCCACCGTCGGGTGCGTGAACCGGATCCGACCACGGTCGACCATCACGAGCCCGCCGTCGATCGCCTCCTGCAACACCTCCACCGCGGGCGCCTCGATCGCCCGTGACAGCTCGTCGATCGTCGGTGCGCCCGCAGCCGCGGCGACGACGAGCGCGTGGCTGGTCCGGCGGCTGAGCGACTCGAGCCTCCCGTGGAGCAGGCCGCGCATGGACGCGGGAATCGGGAGCGGTTCGCCTGGCCGCGGCAGCGCGGGCAGCCGCCGAAGTGCGCGGGCGATCTCGAGGGCGTACAGCGGGTTTCCGCCCGCCAGCTCGTGCAGGCGCGCGAGCGTCGGACGCGGGAGGGCCAATTCGAGGCGCTCGACGAGCAGCAGGTGGAGCGCGCCGTGGCTCATCGGCGCGAGCCAGATGCGCTCGGTGGGCACCGCAGCTTCGAGCCCGAATGGCGCACTTGCCGGCGTGTCGACCCGCTGCGCGACGACGACGCCGACGGGCAGGGTGCCGAGGCGCCGCACCACAGATGCCAGAACGCCCGCGGTCGCGTGGTCGACCCACGGCGCGTCGTCGATCGAGATGAGCACGGGGCCGGCCTTGGCGAGCGTGGTCACGATCCCAACCGTCGCCATCGTCACGAGCTGCGCCGTGGCGGCGTCGGTGGCGCGCGCGGGCGCCGATCGGAGGAGCGCGAAGTCGAGAGCGCGTCGCTGCATCTCGGGCAGGCTGTCGATCACCGCGGGATCCACGCCCCGCACCAGGTCGTCGAGCGACTGATGCGCCCACGTCGCCTCGGCCCCGGACGGTCGCGCCGTCAGGATGCGCCAGCCGCGGGCGGCTGCCCGCTGCGCGACCGCCGTGACCAGCGTGCTCTTCCCGATCCCGGCGGGCCCTTCGATGAGCAGCGCGGCCGGGCGAGCCGACGCCGCCTCGATGATGGCCTCGGCGGCCGCGAGCTCCGACTCGCGCCCGAGCGGCCGGGGCATGCCTCCCTCACCCATCTTCCGCGCGATGGTAGGGAATCACCCGATGCCGGAGGTCGCGACCGCCCTCACCGTGTCCCCCATGGCGAACCTGGCGACGTACATGGTCGAGGTCTACCGGCCCGCAGGCGACCCTGCCGCGCTGCTCGCCCCGGCTGTCGACGGCCACACGATCCTCGAGCTCATCGAGGTCCCGGGTGACGAGATGGCCCTCGTGTTCGTCGCTGCGGCCGACGCGGCCGCCGCTGAGCGCCTCGTGCTCGCGGGCGGCCTCCGGCCGATCCGCGTCGTCGACGTCCGCTGGAAGGACGACCACCGTCCGGGAGGAACTTGATGTCTGCCAAGGCCCGAACCCCACGGCTGGCCATGATCGCGATGCTCATCTCGGCGGTTGCCGGCTGCGCCGGCGCCACTGCGCCGACGTCCCGGCCGGGCACGCCGGCGCCGTCGGGTCCGGCGACAGGCGCTTCGCAGGGCGTCGACGGCATCGGGTCGACACCGGCCACGGGCGGCGGTTCCTCGGGCGATGCGTGCTCGCTGCTGACCGCGGACGACATCAGCGCGGTCACGGGCTACGCGATCTCGAAGGCCACCCCGACTTCGCCGGACATGGTGTTCCCGTCCGGGTGCGAATGGGAGCTCGACGCACCCAACGAGGTGGTCCCGCCATCGATCGTCCTCGGAATCCAGCGCAGCGGAGGGAAGGCGTACTTCGAGTCGTACTTCAAGCCGTTCGCGAGCGACGAAGGCAACCAGCCCGTTGCCGATCTCGGCGATGCGGCGATCGACGTCGGCTTCGGCGCAGTGGTCGTCCTCAAGGGCGACACCCTGTTCAATCTTCAGTACATCGGGCAGGACAAGCACCAGGTCGAGCTCGCCCGAACACTCCTCGCGCACCTGTAGGGCCGGTGATGAGGAACCCGCGGCGTACCGGGCCCGCTGTCCTGCTCCTGGCGGTGGTGATCGGGGCATCCGGGTGCGCCCAGCCTGCGGCGAACGCAACGAGCTCACCGCAGGCGGCCGCCAGCGCGTCCGCAGCGGCCAGTGCGCCGCCGGAGCCGCCATCGTCGGCATGGAGCCGAGCGCTCGCCGACGTCGATGACGACGGGCGCTTCTCCCTGGACGCGGCGCTGCGGCTGTTCGCGATCGCCTATGGCCCGCTGCCCGGGATGGACGCGCCACAGGACCGATCGGGCGTATCCGATGGAACCGTCGCCATCGACGCGGTGATGTCGCATCGAGACGAGCTGACCACCGACCAGCTGGCCGCGGTCGACAAGGCGCTCGAGGTTCCGGCCGGGACGGACACGGTCACCATCCCGCCCGTCGGCGCCGCGGCTGGGTCCGCGACGAGTCACATCGTGCTCGCCGCGCTGTCGAAGGACGAACAGGAGTTCCTTCGAGGCTCCGCAGCGCACTTCCGCGAGCGGATCGCCGGCCTTCTGGGTCGGGACTTCCTCGGCGACATCACGCTGGTGTTCATGAACCGGGCAGATCCCGATGGCGCGGACGCCGATTCGTGGAGCGACTGGCCGGGCGGCGTGTTCGGCGGTTGCCGGATCCGGCTCTACACGGCCTTCACGGCCGCGCTCCCGCAGTACCGCGACCAGGTGCTCGCGCACGAGGTCTTCCACTGCTTCCAGCACGACGCCTATCGGACGATCGAGGCCGAGTCGGCCGTGCCACGGTGGGTGATCGAGGGACAGGCTGAGTGGGCAGCCGCCTTCCTGATCGACTACCCGAACGACTGGTGGATTCCGTATCTCCAGCAGCCGACGACGCCGCTCACGAAGCGGAGCTACGACGCGATCGGCTTCTACGCACACCTCGCCGAGAGCGGTACGGACCCGTGGACGATCTTCGACGACATGTGGGTCGCGGGGTCGGGCAATGCCGACCTGTTCGCGGCATCGGGCGCGACCGCGGACGCGTTCCTCGACAGCGTCGCCTCCGGGGTGATGCTGCTGCCAAACCTCGGGGCTGGCTGGACGACCGGTGGCGCGGGCATGGTCGACTCGACGTGGGCGTACCACTCTCCGGGCGACGTCGCACTCGGCAATGGTGGGTCCCTGACGTTCACGGCAGCGATGTTCGCGAGCGACATCAAGGTCATCCACGCAACCGCCGACATGCTCCACTTCACCGAGAACGGTCATGCCCGGCTGGCCGATGGCACGACGGACACGACCGCGCTCGAAGACGCCTGGTACTGCGTCCAGGGCCACACCTGCACGTCCGACTGCCCGGGCGACGGCCCGGCGGTCGTGATCCGCGGCGACCTCGATCCCCGATTCCTGCTCGCGCTCGCGGGCGGTCTGACCGGTACGACGGCAACGATCGAGGGCGTGAAGTTCGAACCGAAGGAGCCCTGCGACTCACCGCGGCCGACCGACGACACGTTCTGTACGAAATACCGCGCCTATGTCGACTGGGCCACCGCCCTGGGTGAGGACGCGGACGTCACGCAGGAGCTCGCCGCCGAGGTCGCGCGCCGCTTCGACGACATGTACCCGGTCGCGCCGCCGCAGCTGAAGGACTGGGTCGCGCTCGTCTGGAAGATCTACGCCACCTACGCGGGCAACCCCGAGCCGATCAACGTCCCGCTGACAGGGCAGGTCGCCGGGATTGCCCAGCTGCCCGACGCCCTCAAAGCCATGCACGCGTACTGCGGCATCCCGTGGCCGGCCGCGTGATGACCAACCGGACCCCCAAGGAGGCCCTGCCATGACGTTCCGACGTGCGCCCTTCGCCCAGTCAGTTGCCCTCCTCGCCGCGGCGAGCCTCTTCGCCGCATGCGCGGGCGGGACCGGCGGCGCCGCGACCCAGCCCGGCCCGACGCTCGCGCCTGCAGCCACGCTCGCCATGACGGTTGGGCCACAGGCGACGGCTGCAGCGAACCCTTCACCCGCCGCCGGCGCGATTGATGCGTGCACGCTGCTCACCAATGACGACATCAAGGAGATCACGGGCTACCCAGTCGCCAAGGTGCTGCCGAGCCCGCCCGACTCGATCTTTCCGAGTGCCTGCGAATGGAC
>DATAIB010000128.1:0-4762 GCA_036262855.1 Candidatus Limnocylindrales bacterium | reverse complement strand
CGCCACTCCGGATGGTCGCGCTGCTCCACGGACGCGAAGAACGCGTCCAGATCGACGTGCAGGATGGTTCGCAGCGACTCGCCCACGATTCCGATTGTGCGCTGGCGCCCGTGCCAGCTCCGGCGTCACGCGCGCTGCCCGAGGCGCCGTTCCTGCCACATTCTCGTGTGGTTGGACTTCGGCAGCCATGGGCCCGGCACTTCGGCGCCCGTATGCCTCGGCTGCGTTCAGCCGGGCATACGAAGCCGGCGCAGCGCGCGAGTGGGTCGAATTCGAGCGACCGAGCCTGCCGAGCTCTCGGCTGGCAAGAATTTGGCAGGAAAGCGAAGCCGGCGCGGAGGAGCGGGTTCGCCGCTACAGGGTGCCCGGGTGCGCGGCCGCGAAGGAGCTAGCCCTTCGGCTCGACGACCACCGTGACTTCCGGGGTGAGGCCCGAGAAGACCTTGACCGCGACCTTGTAGGTCCCGAGCGACTTGAGCGGCTCGTCGAGCTCGATCTTGTGGCGATCGACCACAATGCCGCGCCGGCCCAGGGCCTCCGCGATCTCCTTGGAGGTGATGGAGCCGTAGAGCTTGCCGCCCTCGCCGACCTTCACGCCCATGGTGAGCGTGGTCGAACCGATGCGGGTCGCCGCGATCTCGGCGTCCGCGCGCTCGCGCTGGCGCTTGTCCTCACGGGAGGCGATGTCGTGCTGCCAGGCGCGGTAGGCGCCACCGGCGGCGGGAACGGCCAGGTTCCGCGGGATCAGGAAGTTGGTGGCGAAGCCGTCGGCGACGGTCTTCATCTCGCCCGACTTGCCGAGCTTGTCCACGTCCTTCGTCAGGATGACCTTCACGCGCGAGAACCCTCCTCCAATTTGGCTGAATCCCGCGCCGCGAGCCACCGGCGGAGCTCCTGCCGGATCGCCTGCTGCGGGATGCTGTTCGCCGCGACGCGGATCGCGCCGGGGATGCGCTTCGCGACGCGCCGGACGGGGCCGGGCACGAGGCGGCGGATGCGGGCGACGTCCTCCTCGAACGCCGCACGCGGGATGCCGGCCTCCTCGAGCTTCTCGGCGAGCAGGGCTTCGTCGAGGCCGTCGAGGAAGAGCTCGGTCGCGAGCGCGGTGACCACGAGGTCATCGAGCTGGCCGAGGACCGGGACGCGATCGGGAAAGATGTCGACCGGGAGCACGATGTACCCGAGCGCGCCCGCCAGCAGGGCCTTGCGGGCCGGCGGAGTGCGGGGATCGACGATGAGCGACCACAGCAGGCGCGCGTACAGCGGCGCCCGACCTGCGAGCGGCAGCAGGGCCGCGGCGGCGATCATCCGGCGCATGCCGAATCCTCGCCGGGAGCGGGACTTGCGCTTCCCACGTTTGCCATCGGTGTGGTCGATTTCCTCGGTTCGGCTGGCACGCGCCACGCTCGACTTGTTCCTCCTGCGACCGGATGCGGAAGTCTACCAGCGAGCGTTCGAACGACCTCAGGCGGGGCACTTGCCGGCGTCGCCGGCGGCATAGATGCCCTTGATCTCCTTGGCCGTGAGCGCCCGGTTGTAGACGGCAAGCTCGTCGATGAGCCCCGCCCAGTAGTTCGCGCCAACACCGCCGCCGCTGGTGCGACCGATCGCAAACGGCTGCTGGTTGGTCGCAAGGTCACCGGTCATCGGAGCCTGCGCGACCGAGGCACCGTTGACGTAGAGCCGCATCGTCGAGCCGTTGTACGTCGCGGCAACATGCGTCCACTGCCCGATCGGCAGCATCTTCGGCGCGGTCACCTTCGGGTAGTCGTAGCCGTCGGTGGACAGGACCAGCTCGAGCGTCCCGTTCACGACCCAGAAGAGATACGTCCGATTCGGTCCCGTCGCGTCGTCCCAGGTGCCGGCGAGACCGGCATACGCGGCGGGCGCCTTGATCGCGAGCACCCAACCCTCGATCGTGAGCCCGTGGCGAAGCTGCAACGCGGCGGCGTTCGCGACGGTCACCTCGGGAGCGGCGCCGGTGAACGAGAACGATCGACCGACCATGCCGGTCGTGTACCCCGCCCCACCCTGCAGGACGCCATCGGCGGTGCCGATCGCATCGGTGGCCGTGTCATCGGCCGTCCACCACGCAACGATGCCCTTCGGAACGGGCGCGCAGGACGGACCGGCTGCGGTGGGCTTGGGGGTTGCGGGAGCGTTCGTTGCGGCGGTCGACTGCGTTGCGGCCGCCTGGGTCGCGGTGGCGGTTGCCGCGGTGGGCTCCGGGGCCGCCGTCGCCGCGGGCGCCGTGGGCAGGGCAGTCGGTGTCGGGGCGAGGGACTGGCCACCGCAGCCCATGAGCAGGGCGCCGGCGACGAGCGCAGCGAGCGGCATCCGCCTCCCGCGCGTCGATCCGAACATCCGATCCCTCCGCTGGCTGGCCCGAGTGGGAGCCCTCGGCGCGAGTCTAGGGCCAGCGGCATCGGCGCTTGACATCGAACACGTGTTCGGTATGATCGTGCCAGCACATCCGCACGGGAGCACTGAGTGACGCGTCACGACGCCGATCGAAAGCTGAAGATCCTCGACTACATCGCTGCGACGCTGCGAGCGCGCGGCTTCCCGCCGTCCGTTCGCGAGATTGCGCTCGCTGTGGGCCTCAGCTCGACGTCCGCGGTCCACCACCACCTCCTGATGCTCGAGCGCGAGGGCTTCCTCGAACGCGACGAGGCGCAGTCGCGCGCGATCCGCCTGACGCCCACCGCGGCGATCCAGCTGGGCCTGTCGCACGAGCTCGTGCCCCAGTCGATCACGGCGGACGCGCACGTGCTGCCGATCGTCGGCGAGATCGCAGCCGGCGGCCCGATCGAGGCATACCAGGACACGTCCGAGACGATGGCCGTGCCGGACATGCTGGCGCCGAGTGGCGATGCGTACGTGCTGCGGGTTCGCGGCGACTCCATGATCGAGGAGCACATCGCCGACGGCGACTTCGTGCTGATCCGCCCGCAGAACACGGCTCGCAATGGCGACATCGTCGTCGCCCAGGTCGAGGAGAACGCGGTCACCCTCAAGCGCTTCTTCCGCGAGAAGGACCGCGTCCGGCTGCAGCCGGCGAACCCGAACTATCAGCCGCAGTTCTACGACGACGTCCGGATTCAGGGGAAGCTCATCGGCGTCATTCGCCGCCTCGACTGACACGGTCGTCCAGCCATCCGCCCGCGCTGCGTTGCCGGACTCCGGCCCTCGCTCACGCACAGATGTGCGCTCGCTCCGGTCCTCGGCCGTCGCCTTGCGCTGACGGCGTCTGAACGACCGGGGATTCGGGATCGGCATAGAGTTTTCGAATGAGCGAAGCGGATTGGCGGGCGTTCCTCGCTGCTGACGGGGTCGAGGACTGGGTCGTGCTCCACGGCGGGCCGACGGCAGTGTTCCGGGTTGGGTCGATGGTGGAGGGAGCCCGCTTCGCCGAGGCGATCGCGGCGGTGCCCGACCTCGGACCGAAGGCCACGCTGACGCTCGACGCGAAGCAGGTCACGGTGCGGCTGACCCGCGGCGTGTACCGGATCAGGCCCGAGGAGGTCGAGGCGGCCCGCCGGATCTCCGCGATTGCGCGGGACCACGGCGTGACGGCCGTCCGGGCGGCCGCCCAGGAGGTGCAGCTCGCCATTGCGGCGAAGCCGGACCTCATCGACATCGGCTTCTGGCGCGCGGTCCTCGGCTACGAGCCGCTCGCGGCGGACAACTCCGTGGACCCGCTCGGGATCGGATCGGCCGTGTGGATGCAGGACATCGATCCGGCAAAGCCGCTTCGGCACGCGATGCACATCGACGTGTCGCTGGCTCGCGAGGAGGCGGAGCGACGGCGCGACGCAGCGGTCGCCGCCGGTGGCCGGATCGTCGACGACTCGAATGCGCCCGGCAGCTGGATCCTCGCGGACCGATCCGGCAACAAGGTGTGCATCGCCGCGTGGCCGGACGGCGCCCCGACGCCAGGATGGGCCGAGCCCGAGGCTGATCCCGGCGAGTGACCGTCCACAGCTCGTCCACAGGTTTCACCGCCTGTCCACGGGCGTCGGGATAAGCGGGAACAAAGTCGGGGATAAGCCGCTATCGAGCGGCCGGTGACCCCGTGACACTCAGTTGGCACAACCCGCACCGAGAATGCACCCCAGTGATCGACCGCCTGCCCCCGCACAGCCTCGAGGCCGAGCAGTCCGTGCTCGGCGCGATCCTGATCGATCGCGAGACGATCATCGAGATCGCGGAATTCCTCCGCCCGGAGGACTTCTACCGCCAGGCGCACGCGAACATCTACCGCGCGATGCTGGAGCTCTTCGAGCGCCGCGAGCCGGTGGACCTCATCACGGTCGCGGAGTCGCTGGAGCGTTCGGACAACCTCGAGCACATCGGCGGCCGCTCCTATCTGTCCACCCTCTCCAACCAGACGCCCACCGCGGTCCACGCCGTCCAGTACGCGCGGATCGTCGAGCGCAAGGCGGTGCTGCGGAACCTGATCGGCGCCGCCGGGAAGATCGCCGGCATCGGCTACGAGGACCCCGCGGAGATCCAGGAGGCGATCGACCGCGCGGAGTCGGAGCTGTTCACGGTCTCCAACCGGCGCATCACCACCGGCTTCGCCCAGCTCAAGGACCTCCTGCACTCCGCCTACGACCGCCTCGACTACCTCCACGCCCACCGCGGCGAGCTGAGCGGCATCTCAACCGGCTTCCTCGACCTGGACCAGCTCACGACCGGGTTCCAGAAGAGCGACCTGATCGTCCTCGCCGCCCGGCCGTCGGTCGGCAAGACGAGCTTC
>DATAIB010000127.1:0-6349 GCA_036262855.1 Candidatus Limnocylindrales bacterium | reverse complement strand
CGGGTAGTACGTGCCGCCCTTGACGGTCGCGTCGTTGGCAACGATGACGCACGTCGTGCCCTCGACCTTGCCGATCCCCGTGACGATGCCCGCGCTCGGCGCGTCGTCGTCGTACAGCCCGCCCGCGGCCAGCGCACTCAGCTCCAGGAACGCGGCGCCGGGGTCCAGCAGGCGGTCGATTCGCTCGCGGACGGGGATCTTGCCGCGCTCGCGGTGGCGGGCGATCGACTTCTCGTCCCCGCCGGCACCGCGCTCCGAGACGGCCGCCGTGCGCGCCCGGAGCTCCGCGACGAGCGCTGTCATGCGCTCGACGTTTGCCCGCGATTCCTCGCTCGCCGGATCGAGCCGCGATCGCAGGATTGGCATGGCGGGGAGTGTAGGGAACCCGTTCTCGCGGGCCATCGTCTCGCGGCCATGTCGATGGTCCGTCGCCTGCTGCCGCTGGCCGTTGTGCTGCTCGTGCTCGGCGCGTGCCAGGGCACGCCCGTGCAGCTTCCGGGAAGCGGGCCGCTCCTCACCGTGACGGCGCGTGGCGGCGAATGCCCTGCCGGCGCGTGTGAGCAGTCGGTCATCCTCGAGCGCGATGGGCGTGCGCACGTCGCGGCGAAGCCGCCGAATGACCTCGGGAAGGTCCCGCCCGAGGCGATGGCGGCGTTGACGGCCGCGATCAATCAGACCGATTTCGCAGCGCTGAAGTCCCGCCCGTTCACGGGCCAGTGCCCGACCGCGGTCGATGGCCAGGAGCTGGTGTTCGAGTTCAACGTCGGGACAACAACCCAGCGGATCGCGTCATGCGAGGTCGCCATCGACTGGGGTTCCCCGCTGTTCGTTGCGGTCGGCGCGGCGCTCGGGCAGTGGGTCGCGCTGCCGCTCACCTAGCACGGAGGCGGCGGACCGCCGGGACCGCAGGGGCGCAGGGACCGAAGCGTCCCCGCCATAAAGAACATGCTCCCGTCAAGTGGCAAGATTCATGGATCGCGCTACCCTGTGAACGTGGCCAGCCTTCCTGTCGCGGCCCAGCCTGATGCCGGCGCCGCCGAAGCAATCCGCCTCCGCCTCGCCGATGCCTGGGGCGAGATGGGTGCCGCGTGGGGCGTCGCGCCCGCGATCGCTCGAGTCCAGGCGTACCTGCTGACCCGGCAGGAAGCGCTGACGGAGCGCGAGGTCCGCGAAGCGCTCGGGCTGTCGCACCGCGCGGCCTCGCTGGCGCTCGGGGAGGCCGAGGCGTGGGGCCTCGTCGAGAAGGTCTCCGAGCCGCGGCGCGTCGGTCGACGCGGTCCCGCGGGCACGGCCTACCAGGCGGTCGGCGACCACTGGCGCTGGTTCGGCAACGTGATCGCGGAGCGCAAGACGCGCGAGGGCGACCCGATCATCAACCTGCTCGAGGAAGCCGCCGCGGACGCCGAGGCAGAGCTTCGCGCTCACCCCGCCGACCCCGAGCTCACCGCGCTGCTCGAGTGGCTGCGAACGTTCCTCGTCTTCGTCCGGCTCTTCGACCGCGCGGTCGGGCTGGTTCCGCGCCTGAAGCCCAGCGAGCTGGAACGTGGCCTGCGTCTCCTGGGCGAAGTCGGCGACGACACGTTCCTGCGTCTCGTCGGCCTCCTGGAGGGTCTCGATGACAAGGACGTGCTCGATCTCGTCGATGCCCTGTCGCGACTGTCGCCCACGACCGCCCGCCGCGCCACGAAGCTGATGTCTGGGGTCGTTCGCACCGTCGTCCGGTAAACGGCGGAGGTCCGTCACCGAGATCGAACCCGGCCGGGACCAATGTGCTACCGGAGTGGTCCAAACCGGCGTGCGATAATCCCGGCGGGCGCGTGCGCCCGAGATCCCGAACGGAGGTTCCACCCGAACATGAGCCCAGAGACGTCCACCTGGACGACCAAGAAGGGCCTCGCCCAGATGCTCAAGGGCGGCGTCATCATGGACGTCGTCACGGCCGATCACGCCAGGATCGCGGAGGACGCGGGCGCCGTGGCCGTCATGGCCCTCGAGCGCGTGCCGTCGGACATCCGCGCGGCGGGCGGCGTTGCGCGCATGAGCGATCCCTCGATGATCGAGGGGATCATGAACGCGGTCACGATCCCGGTCATGGCGAAGGCCCGCATCGGCCATTTCGTCGAGGCCCAGATCCTCGAGGCGCTCGGCGTCGACTACATCGACGAGTCGGAGGTCCTGACGCCCGCGGACGAGGCGAACCACATCGACAAGCACGCCTTCAAGGTCCCGTTCGTGTGCGGCTGCCGGAACCTCGGCGAGGCACTTCGAAGGATCAACGAGGGCGCCGCGATGATCCGCACGAAGGGCGAGGCCGGCACCGGCAATGTCGTCTCTGCGGTCCAGCAGCTCCGTTCAGTCCTCTCGGAGATCCGTCGGCTCCAGGGCATGCGCGAGGATGAGCTCTTCGTTGCCGCGAAGGAGCTCCAGGCGCCGTACGAGCTCGTCAAGGACGTCGCTGCGAACGGCAAGCTGCCGGTCGTGAACTTCGTCGCCGGTGGCATCTCGACCCCGGCCGACGCCGCCCTCGTCATGCAGCTCGGCGCGGAGGGCGTCTTCGTCGGCTCCGGCATCTTCAAGAGCGAGGAGCCGGCCCGGATGGCGAATGCCATCGTCCAGGCGACGACCCATTTCGACGACGCCAAGATCCTCGCCGACGTCTCCAAGGGCCTCGGCGCCCCGATGCGCGGCATCGCCATGGAGGCGATCCCGGAGTCGGAGCGCCTCGCCGTCAGGGGCTGGTGATCCCGGGCCTCCGAGCGAGGTCCGTCGGATGAAGATCGGGGTCCTCGCGGTCCAGGGCGACTTCGCCGAGCATGCGGCCATGCTCGACGCGATCGGCGTCGAGCCGGTCCTCGTTCGCCTGCCCGACGACCTCGAGGGCATCAGCGGGCTGTGCCTGCCCGGCGGCGAATCGACCGCGATGCGAAAGCTCATCGACCGCTGGGGCCTGCGGCAGCCGCTGATCAACTTTGCCGCGACGGGCGCGCCGATGTTCGGCACGTGCGCGGGCATGATCATCATGTCGAAGGAGATCGCTGACGGCGACGAGCCGGTGCTGCCCCTGCTCGACGTGACGGTCAGACGGAATGCCTTCGGGCGCCAGCTCGATTCCTTCGAGGGCGAGCTCCCGGTGCCGCTCGTGGGCGACACCCCGGTCCGCGGCGTGTTCATCCGCGCACCCGTGATCGAGCGGGTGGGGCCGAACGTCGATGTCCTCGCGAAGCTGGACGACGGGCGGATCGTCGCGGTTCGGGAGCGCAACGTCATCGCCACGGCGTTCCATCCGGAGCTCGCGGGCGAGACCCGCTTCCACCGGCTCGTGGCGACCATGGCCGCCGAGCACGACGACCCCGCCGAGGGATCCGGGCGCCGGCATCACCCCACGCGCCGAACGGGGACCTCCAGATGACCGTCTCGGATGCCCGTCACCAGAAGCCGTCGGGCAAGGTTCGGGCGGCGCGCCTGACGGACCTGGCCGCGCTCGGTGAGCTGTCGCGCATCGCGCAGACGGAGGGTTCCGGCTCGCGGACGCTGGGCCTGCCCGTGAACGGGCCGCCGATCGGCGTGTTCAGCCTGTTCCGGCTGCCGCTCGTCGCGTTCCGCCCGCACGACCTGCTGTTCGTCTACGAATCGGAGCGGCACCTGGCCGGCCTCGTGCGCGTCGAGCGGGAGAACCATCGCGACGACTGGACGTTCGTGGAGCTCGACGCGATCGCGACGGGAGGACCCGGCCAGCCGGGCGAGATCCGCCACCGGCTCGTCCAGCAGGTCCTGCGCGAAGGCCAGAAGCGCGGCGCCGCACGGTTCCACGTCGCCTGCGCCGACGACCACGACAACGTCGAGCTGTTCATGCAGGCGGGCTTCGTCCGCTACGGCGAGGAGCGGGTCATGTACCGCCCGCCGGACCAGCCGCTGCCGAAGCCGTGGTCGGACGAGGCCGCGGCGAAGGCCCGGATCCGTCCCGCGAGGCCCATCGATGCGGTCGCGCTGATGCAGCTCTACGCCGCGGTGACCCCCGCGCCCGTCCAGCGCCTCGAGGGCTTCCGGATCCCGGACTGGGAGCGCCAGGGTTCGAACTGGCGGGTCCCGCGCAGCTCGCTCGCGCCGATCCTTCGCTTCGCCGACATCGACGGCTTCGTCCAGGAGAGCGCGGATGGGATGCGCCTTGATGCATTCATCCAGACCGGCGTGGCACGCGAGGATCAGCCGCACTACCTGCGGCCGCTCGGGCGCCCCGAGACGGACCTCGGACCGCTCATCGACTACGGGCTCGGGACGATCGCGATGCTCGCCGAGAAGGGCGGCAACGCGCGGACGAATCACGGCGTCCTTGCGCCCGTGCGAACCTACGAATCGCCCGCCGACCGGCGGCTGGAGGAATCAGGCTTCGGTGAGATCGCGACCGTGACCGTGCTGTTGAAGGAGACGCTCGTCCGCGTGGCGGAGCCGAGCCTCGTCCCGTCCGCCGTTCGACACCTGGAGGTCACCCGTGGCTCCTGAGCGCTCGAGGGAAGCCGCCCGATCGACCGCCGCCGCCCGCACGAACGAATCGGCAGACGGCCTCGACGTCCTGCTCGCGGCGCTTCCGCCGGAGATCGTTACCGCCCTGAACGCGCTCCCCGATCGCGAGCAGCTGATCGAGGTCGTGATGGACCTCGGCCGGCGGCCCGAGGCGCGCTATCCGGATTCCGAGGTCGCCCTGTTGGACCGGGAGATCGGCGAGGCGGACATCCAGTACGTCGTCGATCACATCGGCAGCTTCGGTGACGACAACCGCGCCGGCATCGAGCGGACGCTCCATCGCATCTCCGCGATCCGGAACCGCAACGGCAAGATCGTCGGGTTGACGTGCCGCATCGGCAAGGCTGTCTTCGGGACGATCGAGATCATCGCCGACTTCATCGAGACCGGGAAGTCGCTGCTGATCATGGGCCGGCCCGGCGTCGGCAAGACGACGATGCTGCGCGAGGCTGCGCGCGTCCTCGCGGACGACCTCGACAAGCGTGTCGTCGTGGTCGACACCTCGAACGAGATCGCCGGCGACGGCGACATCCCGCACCCGGCGATCGGCAAGGCGCGCCGGATGCAGGTGCGCACGCCGTCGCTCCAGCACGAGGTGATGATCGAGGCCGTCGAGAACCATATGCCGCAGGTCATCGTCATCGACGAGATCGGCACGGAGCTGGAGGCCACCGCGGCCCGCACGATCGCCGAGCGCGGCGTGCAGCTCATCGGCACGGCGCACGGCAACACGCTCGACAACCTGATGCTGAACCCGACGCTGTCAGACCTCATCGGCGGCATCCAGTCGGTGACGCTGGGCGACGAGGAGGCCCGGCGCCGCCGCTCGCAGAAGAGCGTGCTCGAACGCAAGGCGCCGCCCACCTTCGACGTGATCATCGAGATCCAGGACCGCGAGAAGGTGCTGGTCCACGCCGACGTGTCGGACACCGTGGATGCGATGCTCCGCGGCGACCCGGTGTCGCCCGAGCTCCGCTGGCGCGACGACGAAGGCGTGCATCGATCGCAGTCGCGCCCGCGGCCGTCACCTCGCGAGCAGATCGCGCCGGCAGACCGCTTCTCCGGGCTGATCGGCGCGGGCGGGTCCGGCTGGCGCACGGAACCGGGCTGGCGCGGCGACGGCGGGGGGTACCGCGGCGGCTCCGGTTCCTCCTACCTCGGCGGTGGCGAGCGCGGCACGCGAGCCGGGTTCCGGCCCGGCGCATCGGGCTCATGGCGGCCCGGGCGGTCCGGCGGGGCGGGCGCCCCCGGCAGCAGCGGCGGGACGGGTGGCACGGGCGCAGGCGGTCCCGGCGTGGGCCCGCGCAACGAAGGACCGTTCATCGCCGGCGAGATCGCCGATCGAGGGCCGCTGGAGCGAGGGGCGACACCGCTGCCGGAGCCGCGGGCGCGGGAGGCGCGGGAGCTCTCGCGCCAGCGCGAGTGGCGCGAATCGGCGACGAAGGCGATCACCACGCTCAAGGCCGAGGAGGGCACGGGCCCGGTGAACATCGCCGCCGTCGAGGCGCGCGATGCCGCGATCCCCGCGACGGACGGTGCGCTCGCGCTCGACCAGGAGCGCGACGTCGATGACGAGCTGCCCGGCATCCGCATGCCCGAGCTGGAGGCGCTGCCGACGCTCCGGCTCCTGCCGCAGGGCATCAGCCGCAAGCGGCTGGAGCAGGCGATCCGCGAGCTCCAGCTCCCCGTGATCCTGGCCCACGACGTCGACGAAGCCGACGTCGTCATGACGATCCGGAGCGAGTACAAGCAGAAGACCCCGATGGTCCGCGAGGCCGAAGAGCGGGCGATGCCGATCTACGTCCTCAAGGCGAACACCGTGCCCCAG
>DATAIB010000126.1:0-13046 GCA_036262855.1 Candidatus Limnocylindrales bacterium | reverse complement strand
CCAATGCCCGTTCACGACCTGCTCGACACGCGAGGCGATCGACGGAGGGTGCGGTTCGTTGCGCTTCGCCATCGTGCTGTCGCCGCTGAGCAGCACCTGGACGTCCTTGAGCTGGTCCTCGATCGTGCGCACCTGGTCGCGCAACGCAGGAGCGGCGGCGGGCGTGTCGACCAGCGCCTGCTTCAGGTGATTGACGCGATTGAGTGCCTCGCCGGCCGCGCGCACCGCGCCGAGGACGGCGCGACGATCCCGCACGAAGTGCAGGCTGTTCGCTGCCAGCACGCCGTCGAACGGCCCGTCCGGGAAGCCGTCGGTGAAGTCCGCGCGCCGCGCTTCGAGCCGGGTGGCCGCGAACCGTGCGGCGACGCGTCCCTCCATCGCGCGGAGCGAGTCAGCGTCCCGATCGACCGCGGCGATCTCGCCGCCCGCCCCCAGCATCTCCGCGAGCGCCAGGGTGAATGCGCCGTCACCACACCCGAGCTCCAGCCACCGGGTGCCGGCGCCGCGAACGCCGTCAGCGATCAGGGCGACGTGATCGGCGTGGTCCATGGACGCATGATCGCGCGCTCACCGGGATCTCGCGCCGCGTTCTGATAAGTCGCTGGTGAGCCTCAATTGCAATGCTGGCCCGCATGGACGATCGAACCATCGGCCTGGTCCTCCGAGCCGTGCGCCGTCGCCGCGGCTGGCGCCAGGCTGACCTGGCGGCCGCGGCGGGCTGTTCGCAATCGCTCGTGTCACTGGTGGAACGCGGGCACCTCGAATCGGTCGCATTCGGCCTGCTGCGACGCATCTTCGGCGCCCTCGATGTCCGCTTGCGCCTGCTCGCAACGTGGCGCGGCGCCGCCCTCGATCGGCTGCTCGACGAGGATCACGCCGCCGTTGTCGCCGGGATCGCCGACCGACTCGAACGCGCCGGCTGGCAGGTGCTGATCGAAGTCACGTATTCGCGCTATGGCGAGCGCGGATCCATCGATGTCCTCGGGGTGCATGCGGTCGCTCGTGCGGTTCTCGTGTGCGAGATCAAGTCGGACATGCCGTCCGCGGAAGCGACCGTTCGCAAGCTCGATGAGAAGCGCCGGTTGGCGCCCTGGATCGTTCGAGAGCGACTCGGCTGGGAGCCCGTCGTCGTTGGCACCGTGCTGGTCGTTCCAGAGTCGCCGAGGATCCGAAGGCTCCTCGCCGGGCCTGCATCGTCGGTTGCTCGGGCGTTCCCCATCGCGTCGCGGGCCGTCGGCTCGTGGTTGCGGCATCCGGCAGGCTCGCTCGCCGCGACGTGGTTCCTGACGCGTACCAATCCACGTAATTCACGACGAGTCGTTCGCCCGCTGCGAGGCCGCCCAAGCCATGTGGACCCGCCGCGGTCGTCTGAGCCGATCGAGGCCGAGGTGCCGGAAGGGCGCTATCCCCGCGTCCTGCGCTGACGCGGTCGTCCTGGATTACGGGGGTCGCTAGGCGTTCGGAAGTGAGAAGGTTTCCCAGCTGCCACGAGCGAGCGTGCTACACGATGGAACGGCGACGCGAATGGGGACGCGAATGGCAGCCGGTGGCGGGCGGCGGCACGGCAATGGGCGGCGCGGCGCCCGGCTCGGGCCGCCCCAACTCGAGGCCCTCGAGCTACGCGGAGGCGGCCTGCGCGGCGGCCAGGTCCTCGTAGTTGGTTTCGTCGAGGCCCTTGTCGAGGTCCGTCTTGGTGAGGAGGAGCGGGACGCGGCCGGAGCGGATCGTCTCCTCGGTGATGATGCATTTGCGGATGTCGTTGCGCTCCGGGATGTCGTACATGACCTCGAGGAGCGCCTCTTCCACGATGGATCGCAGCGCGCGGGCACCCGTCTTCCGATCGAGCGCGACGTCCGCGGCGGCCTGCAGCGCCCCCGGCGTGAAGACGAGCTCCACCTTGTCGAGCGAGAGGAACTTCTGGAACTGGCGCGCGACCGCGTTCTTGGGCTCCGTCAACACTCGAACGAGGTCGTCGGCAGTGAGCGCGGACAGCGTGACGATGACGGGCAGCCGGCCCACGAACTCCGGGATGAGCCCGAACTTCAGCAGGTCCTCCGGCATGAGCTTCTCGAGCACCTTGCCGCGGTCGATCGGCGACGCGACGTTCTCCGATCCGAACCCGATCGTGCGCTTGCCGACCCGCTCCTCGACGATCTTCTCGAGGCCGTCGAAGGCGCCGCCGCAAATGAACAGCACGTTCGTCGTGTCGATCTGGATGAAGTCCTGGTGGGGGTGCTTCCGGCCGCCCTGGGGCGGCACGTTCGCAACCGTGCCCTCGAGGATCTTGAGGAGTGCCTGCTGCACGCCCTCGCCGGACACGTCGCGCGTGATCGACGGGTTGTCCGCCTTGCGCGCGATCTTGTCGATCTCGTCGATGTAGATGATCCCGCGCTGGGCACGAGCGACGTCGAAGTCCGCCGCCTGGATCAGGCGCAGCAGGATGTTCTCGACGTCCTCGCCGACGTAGCCCGCCTCCGTCAGCGATGTGGCGTCGGCGATGCAGAACGGCACGTCCAGCACGCGCGCGAGGGTCTGCGCCAGCAGCGTCTTGCCGGACCCGGTGGGGCCCACCAGCAGCACGTTGGACTTCTGGAGCTCGACCTCGTCGACGGAGTGGCCGGCGTTGACCCGCTTGTAGTGGTTGTAGACCGCGACGGAGAGGACCTTCTTGGCCTTCTCCTGGCTGATCACGTACTGGTCCAGCGCGAACTTGATCTGGCGCGGGTTGGGAAGCTTCGCGGCAGCCGGCTTCGCCTTCGGCTGCTCGAGCATCTCCTCTTCGATGATCTCCTGGCACAGGTTGATGCACTCGTCGCAGATGTACACGCCCTGGCCCGCGATCAGCTTGCGGACCTGCTCCTGGCTCTTGCCGCAGAACGAGCAGCGATACGGAACCTTCGCGCCCTTGCTGCCGCCGGTGGTGCTCAACCCATTCCCCTGCCTGCCGGTCGCCGACCCGACCGGCGCCTTCGCGGGGTCAGGACTTCGACTTCTTGTCGGCCCCCGGGGACTTGTCCGGCTCCGTCGCTTCCGACGGCTCCGTGACGCTGGAGCCCTCGCCACCGGCAAGGCCGGCATCGTGGGCCGCAGCGATCAGGGACGTTCCCTGGAGGTTGTAGACGGCATCGATGATGCCATAGTCCTTTGCCTCGTCGGGGGACATGAACCGGTCGCGCTCCGTGTCCCGGATCACCTTGTCGAGCGGCTGGCCCGTATGGCGAGCAAGAATCCGGTGGTTCAGGTCGACGAGCGTTTCCCATTCCTTCATCTGGATGAGCGCGTCCATGGGCGCGCCGCGGAATCCCCCGGAACCCTGGTGGATCATGATCCGGCTGTGGGGCAGGCCGTAGCGCTTGCCCTTCTCGCCGGCGGCGAGGAGCACCGACGCCATCGAGGCCGCCTGGCCGATGCAGATCGTGCTCACCGGAGCGCGCAGGTACTGCATCGTGTCGTAGATCGCGAGGCCCGCCGTGACGACGCCGCCCGGCGAGTTGATGTACAGGCTGATGTCCTTCTCCGGATCCTCGGACTCGAGGAAGAGGAGCTGGGCGATGATCAGGTTCGCGAGGTGATCCTCGATCACGTCGCCGAGGAAGATGATCCGCTCCTTCAGCAGCCGCGAGTAGATGTCGTACGCGCGCTCACCGCGGCTGGAGGACTCGATCACCATCGGCACGAGCATCGTGGGTGTCTCCTTCGGGGTGCGCGGTTGGGGGCTGGGGGTCAACGAGCGCCGGCGGCAGCCGGCTCGGTGTCGGGCGTGTCGTCTTCGCCGGCGCCGACCTCGGCCTCGACCGGCGATTCGACGGCGATGGTCGAGTCGTCCTCGCCATCCTCGAGGTGCGGCAGGCGCGGATGGTCCGGGTGCGCGGCGAGCCATTCGTCGACGAGCTTCTCGACGAGGCGGCTGCGACGCAGCGATGACTTGATGAAGCTCCGGCCCCGGTCCGACTCGAAGTAGGCCATCGTGCGGCGGTCGTTGCCGTAGCGCTCGCGGGCGCGGGCGACCTCCGCCTCCACCTCGGCGTCGTCGATCTCGAGACCCTCGGCCTCGGCGACCTTCGTGAGCACCAGCAGCGTCTTGACGCGCTTCTCCGCGCCGGGGCGCATGTCGTTGTGGAGGTCCGCATCGGTCTTGCCGGTGACCTTCAGGTACGACGCCTCGTCGACGCCCTGGCGGGCCAGGGAGCCACGCAGCTCGTCGTGCATGATCTCGACTTCCTGCTCGACGAGGACGTCGGGCAGCTCGAGCGTCGCGTTGCTCGTCGCGTAGTCGATGATCTTGTCGGCGAACTCGTGGCGCGCGCGATCGAGCGCGTTCCGCCCGAGGCGGTCCTTGATCTCGGCGCGCAGCGCCTTGAGGTCCGCGAAGCTGCCGAGCGAGCGGGCGAAGTCGTCATCGACCTCGGGCAGGATCTTCTCGCGCAGCTCCTTGACCTGGACCTCGAAGTGCGCCTGCTTGCCGGCCAGCGTGGCTTCGGGATAGTCCTCCGGGAAGTCGATGTCGAAGCCCGTTGACTCGCCCGCCCTCAGGCCGAGCACGTGCGCCTCGAAGCCGGGAATGAGGCGCTCCTCGCCGAGGATCAGGGGCATGCGCTCCGCCGAGCCGCCCTCGAACGGGACGCCATCGCGGGTGCCCGTGTAGCCGATGACCGCGTAGTCGCCGTTCTTCGCACCGCGGTCCTCGACCGGGCCGAGGTTCGCGTTCTGGTCGCGCAGCTCGTCGACGACCTTGTCGACCTTCTCGTCGTCGATGACATCGATCTCGGGCTTGAAGTTGAAGTTGCGGTAGTCGCCGATCTTCACCTCGGGCCGCACCTGGACGGTGGCGGTGAAGATGACGGGCTTGCCCTCTTCGCCCTGCTCGACGTTCACGTCGCCCTGGGTGAGGGGGAGGATGTCGTTCTGGACGAGCGCGTCGCGATAGGCGCGCTGGACCACGTGGTCCACGGCTTCCTCGAGCACCGCTTCTGGCCCGACGATGCGCTCGACCACGACGCGCGGCGCCTTGCCGGGCCGGAATCCGGCGATCTTCGTGCGCTGGCTCAGGTGCCGCACGGCTTCGAGGATGGCCGCGTCGAGCTTCTCGGATGGAACCTCGACGCGGACGGTGAGCGTGCTCTTGGGAGCGGGGGTGACGGTGACGTTCATTGCCCGTGAGTATAGGTTCGGATACAGGGAGGCCCCCGGCGGTGCCGGGGGCCTCGGTGCTGGGCTCAGTGGCGCGTGGTCGTCAGGGAGCGGCGACCTTGCTGATGCGGGTCGACCAGTTCGCGAGGAGCGTCCGCGTGTCGCCACAGCGGAAGTTCGACGAGACGAACGTGGCGTAATCGCACGTCTGGGCGATCCACTCGTTCGCGACCCACAGGTTGCCGCCGGCATCGACCGCGGCGGCGCCGTAGTCGCCCCAGCGGGGCCGCCCGCCGAATCCGCGGTAGCCCGCGAACCCGTCTTCCGGACCCACGCCCTCCGCGAGGACCTTGATCGACCCGGTCACGCCGGCGGCGCTGAGGTCGACGTAGGCCGCGCTCGGGTAATGGTCCGCGCCGGCGAGGGTGACGCCGATGACCGCCGAGCCGTCCGGGCGAACGCCCAGTGCCGGCATCAGCAGGTTGTTGCCGGCGTTCGCGACCTTGCCCTGGTGGACGACGGTCGTGCTGAGGTTGCCGTTCGAGGGATCGGTGGTCGGATCGGTGATGTACCACGCGATGCCGGCCTTCTGGACGCCCGCAACGTCGACCGCGGTGCCATGGCTGCCGTAGAGCAGGCCGTTGGCGTAGGTGACCTGCTGCATCCGTGCGTCGAGTGTGTCGAGCGGACGCTCGGTCTCCTTGTACTTGTCCGGGGTGCCGAGCGCGATCTTCGCGCAGGCAGTGATGTTCAGGCAGTCGGCCAGCGGGACGGAGCCGACCTTCTGGTTCGCCGGGAGCGGCACGGCGTACTTGTCGACCGTGCTCTTGACGACGTTGAAGCCGAGGCGCGGGGTCGTGTTGAGCGAGCTGGTGTTCGTGAGCGACCACGTGATCAGCTCGGTCGAGGCGCCGGTGCCGTTGGCCTCCTCGGCCGCGTTGGTGCTGAGGAAGTACTCGGTGCCGCCCTTGGCGGTGTCGTACTGCGCGGCGGTCGGTGACTGCGCCGGCCAGACCGTGAAGCCCGGGTTGCCGTTGGGATCGGCGCGGTGCGTGTCGATCTGGGTCACGGTCACCGACGACGCGCCGGTGGCCAGCTCGGTCTTCGACATCGCGTAGATCTGCGAGCCGTTGAAGCCGTCGACGAACCACGGGTACTCGTTGGTCGTGACGTAGAAGCCGTTGGCATCCACGCCGATGTGCGGGTAGTCACCGAGGCACGGGCAGTTCGTGTGGCTCGGCGTGCCGCCGTTGCCGTCGTCCGTGGCGTCGATGTGCGTGATCGACCACGTGCCGATCGGATTGGCGGAGGAGCTGACCGCGGTGTCGAGCGTGTTCGTGCCGCTCGGCAGCGGGTTGCCCGCGCCATCCGCGTCGTACGTGAGGATGGTCAGGAAGAACCGGTTGGTCGACGGGTCGAAGAGACACGTCGGGTCGGTGGTCTGCTTCGGGCCGGCGATGCCGGTCGAGCGGTCGATCTCGACGGGGTACCCGAAGAAGTGGTTGAGCGAATCCGCGGCCAGCAGGGTGCCGGACGTGTCGTACACCGCAACCGCGTTGTTCACGGCTTCGAACACGTAGCCACCGCCGACGCACAGCGCCTGGTCCGGCGGCTCGAGCGACCACTGGTTGCCGTTGGCAACCCCGAAGCGCTGCTGGAAGTGGTTGATGCCCGAGAAGCTCGTGGCCCCGGATGCCGAGGTGACCGAGCTGCTGTCGACCGGGATGCCGGCGAGACCGGCATCGATGCGCGTCGCCTTTGCGCGCGATGACTCGCTGCGGTTCGCAACCGCTTCGCGGATCGTGCCCGCCTCCGGGCCGACCGCCGGGGCGAGCTCGCCACCGCCCGCCGTCCCGCGGTGGAGCGTCGTTTTCTGGCCGCCCTTGATCACGCGCGTCGTGATCGTGGCGTTGCTGCGGGATGACGTGCCGGCAGCTGATACGGCGAGGGCGCTGGTCGTCGCCAGGACCGCCGCGGCGATCAGGGCGACAGGGACTCTCCGATTCATCGGCTCCTCCACTGGTGCGCGTGCTGGCAGCAACGCGCATGCGTCCGCGCAACGGTCGTCAAGCGTTGAACTGGGACGACCCTCCGCGTGCGCCCTCCCTCATGGCCGGAGAGTCGAGGAGCCAATTCGCGTGTGTGGCGATTCCGAGCGCGCCCGCACTGTATGCCCATCTTCGAACCGTGTCGCGCGCCGCGGTGCGCGGCGGCACCGCCATGGTGGGCGAGGAGGGACTCGAACCCTCACACCGTTGCCGGTACCGGCTCCTAAGGCCGGCGCGTCTGCCGTTTCGCCACTCGCCCGCCGGCAGGATACCCGCGCTCCGCGAGTGGTCCCGAGGTCAGGGCCGGGTCTGCTCTGCCGCAGGCGCCGTCCGCTCGGCGGCCGACGCGGCCTTTTCGCGCTCCATCCGCTCGCGCGCCTTGCGCAGCCCATCCGCGAACGACGGCCCGTCCGGATTGAGCGCCTGCTCGGCGAGCTGCTTGCCGAACTTCATGATCACGGGCCGGAATGTGCTTCCGAGCAGGCCGGCCGCGACGGCGCCCAGGTCTCGCTCGCGACGCTCCGGCGCCTTGTCCTCGAGGTACGAGGCGAACTCGCGCTCCAGCGTGCCGCGCACCTTCTCGCCATCCGGGCCGAGCTTCTTGAGCGTCTTCTCGACTTCCGGCGGCAGCATGGACTTCGGAAGCGGCTCCTTGCCGCCGTTGAACGCCTTGCGCACGCCCCTGAAGACCCGCTTCGGGCCGCCGAGCAGGAGGAATGCCGCACCGCCCGCGGTGCCGAGGATTTTCGCCGGCTCGCGCCGCAGGCGCGCCGGGATGTCGACCGCCGCGCGGCCGGAAGCTTCGAGCTTCAGCAGCTCCTCGTCGAGTCCTGCCCGGGCGGCTAGGACTTCGGCACGAGCGGCGTCCGTGCGCGCACCCACTCGATCGTCTCCTTCGTGAGCTCGATGGTCGTCTCAGGGATGAACTTCTTCTTGAGGGCGTCGCCGTCGATGCCGGTGCGCATCAGGTCGCGGCCGGCGAGCACCGGCCAGGCGATGAGCGCGACGAGGACGCCGAATGCGGCGCCGACCTGCGCCGGGATCGAGATGACGGTGAGCCCGCCGATCAGCGCCCCCAGGATCGCGAACCCGACGAGGCGGCCGAGGATGCCCCCGCCGCCGGCGTGGGCGCGCATGCCGAGCACGACACCGATGAGCGCGAACACGAGCGCCAGGATGCCCATCGCGAGCAGCACGGCGCGGGTGTTGGGATCGAACTGGGACGCGACCGAGTCGCCGAGCGCCGTCCAGGCGCGATGCGTCAGGTCGAAGCCCATGACGATCCCGACGATGATCCCCAGGATCGCCGCAGCGACGAACGCGCCGCCGACCCGCTTGGCGCTGACGTCCAGGGCAACCAGCACGCAGCTGAGTGCGACGTCGAGGAGCAGGAGGCTACCGAGCAGCACGCCCCAGCCGATCGACCCGAAGAGCCACTCGCCCAGGAACAGCATGCCGCCGACGAGGAACAGCATCCCGACGAGCAGGACCATGACGAACGCGACGGCGAAGAGCCCGACCATCCGGGCGACGTTGCCCGCGATGTCCGCGGCTTCGGCCTTGGCGAGGTCGATGTGCGCCGTGACCAGCCGCTTGCCGGCCGCGAAGGTCGCGCCGAGCTGCGCGCGAATGCCGAGGGGCTGACCCTCGGAGGCTGCGGGAGCGGGAGATGCCGGCGCGGATGCACCGGAATTCATGTTCGCGGGATCGTCTGCCACGTTCGAGATGGTAGCAGCGGGGCATCGAACGACCGTTCCGTGTCACCCCTGCGACAGGACGGACGCATTGCGTCACGTACGCTCCGAGCGATGGATTCGGCCCTGCCTCCCCTGCTCACCGCCGAGCTGCTCTCGATCGGGACGGAGCTCACCGTGGGCGAGACGCGCGACACGAACGCCGGCGATCTCGCTCGCGATCTGACGGCCCGCGGCGTGATCGTGGGCCGGATCTCCGCCCTGCCCGATGACCTACCGGCCGTGACCGACGCGTTCCGCGACGCATGCTCGCGTGCCGAACTCGTGATCTCGACGGGCGGGCTCGGGCCGACGCCGGACGACCTGACCCGGGAGGCGGTCGCGGCGCTGCTCGGCGAGACGCCGGCGGTCGATCCGGATATCGAGACGTGGCTGCGCGACCTGTTCGAACGCCGCAACCTCCCCTATCCCGAGGCAAACCGCAAGCAGGCGTGGCTGATCCCATCGGGGCAATCGATCCCGAACGAGAACGGCACCGCGCCCGGCTGGCTCGTGTCGACGGCGGGCGGCCAGGTGATCGTCATCCTGCCCGGGCCGCCGCGCGAGATGCGCCCGATGTGGGCGTGGGTCGTGGAGCGACTCTCGAGCCGGGGACTGGGCCGGCCGATCGCGTCCGTCACGCTGCGGCTCCAGGGCATCGGCGAATCCGCGGTCGCGGACCGGCTCGGTGACGCCCTGCTGGCCGGCAGCCGCCCGATGGTCGCGACGTATGCGCGGCAGGAGGCGGTGGACATCCGGATCTGGGCGCACGAGGAGCCGGGCGACGGCGGTCCCGACGTGGCGCGCCGGCTCGTCGCCGACACGGAGCGCCACATCACCGACATGCTCGGTGACCACGTCTGGGCGCGTGGCGAGACCACATGGCCGCAGGCGCTCGCCACAGCCCTCGAAGGCAAGGGCTGGCGGATGGCCGCGGTCGAGGTCGGGATGCGCGGTGCGCTCCTCGCCCTGCTCGGCGAAGGGCTCGGCGAGCGGCTCGCGTTCGGCGAGACGCTGCTCGAGCGGCCCGAGCCGCACGACGGCCATCGCGCCACGCTGGAGCACCTCGCGGAGCGCGTGCGGGACCTGGGGTCGTGCGAGGTCGGGCTGGCGGTGGATGCGCGGGAGCGCGGCGGCGACACCGCGGTCACGGTCGCGGTCGTGACTCCCGAGGGTTCGCATCGAGAGACCCGTGTCGTGTTCCTTGCCGGCTCCCTCGGTCGTGCGCGCGCCGCGAACGCCGCGGCCGCGATCCTCCTGAACCGGCTTCGCGCCGGAGGGGGCGACGCATGAGTGGACCGGCTACCGTGGCGCCGACATGCGACTGACCATCCTCGGCACCGGCAGCGCGCGCCCGGTCGGCGACAGCGCCCAGTCCGGGATCCTCGTCGAGTCTGGCGACACCGCCGTGCTGTTCGACATCGGCAGCGGCATCGCGAAGCAGCTCGAGAAGTACGTCGGGGCGACGAACCTCGCCGGGCTCTTCGTGGGCCACTTCCACGCCGATCACTGGATCGACATCGGACCCATGCGCTACAAGTTCCCCTGGGCCGAGGATGCGCCGCGCAAGCTGCCGGTATTCCTGCCGCCGGGTGGGCGTGAAAAGCTGTCGCACCTTGCCGCGGCGATCAACGAGCGGCCGACATTCTTCGAGCCCGCCTTCGACATCACCGAGTACGCGACCGGGATGGTCTTCCAGGTCGGCGATCTCACGGTGACGCCGCATGCGGTGGGTCACTACGTGCCGGCCTGGTCGATGCACATCGAAGGCCCCGACGGCGAGCGGATCGTCTACGCCGGCGACATGGGCCCCTCGGAGATGGTGGTCGACCTCGCGCGCGGCGCGGACGTCCTGATCCTCGAGGCGACGCTCGAGAACGGCAAGACCGATGACGCGCGGCGCGGCCACCTGGACACGCCCGAGGCGATCGATCACGTCCGCCGCTCAGGCGTGACCCAGGGGATCCTCGTCCACTACTGGTCGGAGCGGCGCGAGATCATCCGGGAGCTGTGTGCGGCTTCCGGGGTGCCCGTGCTGCCGGGCGTGACCGGGATGGTCGCGGAGGTCTCGAAAGGTTCGGTCTCGATCAGCGCCCCGGAGACGCCTTCCTGGTTCCCGCCGACGAGGTCCGTGGCGGTCTAGGAGATCGTCAGCACCGGCTGCTGCGCGTTTGCCGCCCGGACGCTCATGCGCGCCGCGATCGTGCGCGCGACGGTCGTGAGCGCGAGTGCCGCGGGCCCCGGCTCGCGCTGGGCGACCGCGGGCACGCCGACATCGCCGCCCTGACGAACCGTGATGTCGAGCGGGATGCCGCCGAGGAACTCGAGGTTGTTGGCCTTCGCGAACCGCTCGCCACCACCCCGGCCGAAGATCTCGGTCATCTCGCCGCAGTGCGGGCACACGAAGCCGGCCATGTTCTCGACGAGGCCGAGGACCGGCACGCTCATGCGCTTGAACATCGCAAGCGCCTTCTCCACGTCGAGCAGGGAGACTTCCTGGGGCGTCGTGACCAGCACGGCGCCGGAGACCGGCACGGCCTGTGCGAGCGTCAGCTGCGCGTCCGAGGTGCCCGGCGGAAGGTCGATGACGAGGTAGTCGAGCTCGCCCCAGTCCACGTCGCGCAGGAACTGGGTGATCGCGCCACCCACGAGCGGCCCGCGCCAGATGATCGGCTGGCCGGCTGGCACGAAGAACTGGATGGAGATCGCCTTCACGCCGTGGCGCACGAGCGGGACGATCTTGTTGTCGGCGCTCTTCGCGGGCTGGCCTTCCAGGCCGAGCATGAGCGGCACGTTCGGGCCGGTGATGTCCGCGTCGAGCAGGCCCACGGACGCGCCATCGCGCGCGAGCGCCACCGCAAGGTTGACGGCCACGGTCGACTTCCCCACCCCGCCCTTGCCGGACGCAACCGCAAGCACGTTCTTGACGCCCGGGATGAGCTGCTCGGCGGTGCGCGGTGCGGCTCGGCGCACCGAGGCGCCCCACGTGAGCTCGAGCGATTCGACGCCGATCGGGTCGAGCGCCGCGTGGACGCGAGACTCGATCTCGTCCTTCAGCGGACACGCCGGCGTGGTGAGCTCGATCTGGAACGCGACCTTCGAGCCATCGATGACGAGGTCGCGAATCATGTTCCGGGTGACGAGATCGCCGCCGAGCTCCGGCTCCTGGACATGCCGCAGGGCTTCCATGACGGCGGCTTCGGTGATGGCGGGCATCAAGGCGGGGTTCCTCGCGTGGCGCTCGGGGTTCTGTCAGGGATCGCGTCGATATCGTAGCCACAGGCTCCGAAAGCCGCCGTCGAGCGTGCGTGACTCGGCCCGCTGCCATAGACCGGCAGCTCTCGCTGCATGGCGGTGAATCCCGCACCCACGATGTGGTGACGATTTGCCGCGCTGTGCGCGGAGGCAGCGGGCCCTCCGCGGCTGGTTGGCCGGTTGCTCCCGGCGCGGCGCGATTCGCACCGCCGAACCATGGAATCCACGAAATTCGCACGTACCGCCGCCACGCCGGCCAAGGATTCCGTGGTTTGACACCCTTTCGCGGGGGTGCCTATCCTCCGCCCACGGGTCGGCTGCCGTGCACGCATTCGCGTCGACGGCGATGGAGGGCCGACCGCCCTGCGCAAGAGGAGACCCGGCCCGGGTGGCTGATGTCGCGGTCCGGCTGGTCCAGCTGACCAAGCGCTTCGGTGGCGACACACAGGGTCGCCGCGTCGCCAAGAGCGTCCCCGGCGCCGATGCCGAGGCGGGATTCCTTGCCGTCGACCACATCGACCTCGAGGTGCGGGACGGCGAGTTCTTCTCCCTGCTCGGCCCCTCGGGCTGCGGCAAGACGACAACGCTCCGGATGATCGGCGGCTTCGAAGCGCCGACGGAGGGGCGCATCGAGCTCCAGGGCGAGGACGTGACCTGGCTGCCTGCCTACAAGCGCAACGTCAACACGGTCTTCCAGAACTACGCCCTGTTCCCGCACCTGACGATCTACGAGAACGTGGCATTCGGCCTTCGCCGACGCAAGGTCGCGGATGCCGAGGTCAAGCAGCGGGTCACGGACATGCTCAACCTCGTCGAGCTGCCCGGGTACGAGAAGCGCAAGCCGAGCCAGATCTCCGGCGGCCAGGCGCAACGCGTCGCG
>DATAIB010000125.1:0-3438 GCA_036262855.1 Candidatus Limnocylindrales bacterium | reverse complement strand
TCGATCGGGCCACGATCGCGGCAGGGCACGGCACGTGGTGGCGCCTGGCCGACGTGCTCGACGGCAACGGCGCGCTGGTCGGGCGGACGCTCTACGCGGGGCGCGCCGCGAAGACGACGCTCACCATGGCCCTGGGGACCGAGAGCATGGCCCGCGGACCCGTCGGCGGGCTGCTCGTCGTCACGAACGATGACGGTCGCGACGGCGAGATTCGGGTCGTCGACATCTCGAAGGGCTGCTCGTGGGTCGTCCATCGTGACGCGAACGTCGTGCGCAGCGCGATCCTCGATCCCGCATCCGGCACGGCGTATGCGCACCTCGTCCAGCGCGAGACGCGCGTCGATCTCGGCGTCTTCCAACTGTCGGGCGGCGATCCTGAGGCCGCGCTCGAGCAAGTGCTCCAGCCGCTCCCGACCCAGGCGGATCTCGGCAGGATCTGGGCGACGGAGCTCCGCCTCAACGCGGATGGGTCCGCGCTCGCCGCGCAATCCTGCTCCGACAAGGGCTGCCTGACCCGCGTCGTCGCGGTGACGGCATTCGGCCGCCCGGTCAGCATGGTGAAGGGCAAGGCCAACGACGCGGTCGACGGCCAGGGGTCGATCATCGGCTTCGCGGGTGACCGGCTCATCACGTGGTCGTTCTGCGCCGGCATGCCCTGCGCGGTGCAGTCGTGGGCCGGCGGCGCGCAGAAGCCGACGAAGCTGGCGGATCGGGCGATCGGCGCCGGTCTCACCAGGGACGGCCGGTTCCTCGTCGTTCTCGACGACCTGACCGGCCGAGCGGTCCGGCTCGACCTCGCGGGCAACACCATCGCCACGATCGCCGGCGTGAACCCGGGCGAGCTGCCGCTCAGCCCGTCGGTGACGGCGACCAGCGGACTCGATGTCGCCGATGACCAGGTCGGGTTCGCCTCGCAGGGCGGGGATCCACATTCCCTCGCGCCGGGTTCGGCAGCTGTCATTCCATAGCCCACGCCACGCCCGCCGAGCCCACCGCCGTGCGCCCCCACAGACCAACCGCCGTGGAGGACTGCACCGTGATCACCAACTGGCTTTCGGGCGCCCGGCCTCGCAGTCGCGTGCTCCTCGCCGCCACACTCACCCTCGCCAGCGCCCTGGGCTCGGGTACGCCGGCCGCGGCGCACAGCCCGGACCCGCTCCTCGGGACGACAGCCTGGGGGCAGGACCAGGTCGTGCCGTACACGTGGGCGACCGGCTATGCGCCCCCGGCGTGGCTCGCGACCGCGATCGACCAGGGCGCCGCCGATTCCAATGCCAGCCGTGCTTCGCGCGCCGCGATCTTCCAGCGCCAGTCATCCGCTCCGAGCAAGATCGCCTATGGCGGCTACGTGCCGTGCTCGAGCTACGGCATCGCGTGCATGAACCGGACCGGCGTCCCCGACACGTTCGCCGGCATGTGGTTCCGCCCCCACGGCACCGTGCTCGACTGGGGCACGCTCAAGTGGTGCCAGGCGCAGACGACCGCGTCGAACGGCTGTTACGACGCACGGAACATCGCCCTCGACGAATTCGGGCACATCGAGATCCTCGGCCACCACGACAACTACGCCGACGAGAGCGACCTGCTCGACGCGATCGTCCAGTTCGCCCCGCCCGTCCGGCCGACCGAAGGCTGGGACTACCACGCGTATCTCCGCTGCGACGTGGCGCGGCTCCAGCTCGAATACGAGCTCCTCACCTCGAGCACGCCGGTGTCGACCTGCCTCTCGCTGGTGACGTCGGTCGTCATCGGTGCTTCCAGCATGTACGTCCAGCCGGGTGGGACGACCAAGATCACCGGCGATCTCGAGATCGCGACGTCAACCGGGGCGAAGCGCCTCTCCGGCGACCCGCTCAGCACCCGGACGATCAAGCTCCTGCGTCGCGAGATCGGCGGGACGACATGGAGTGTCGTCGGCACGATGGCCGCGGTGAGCGGCAGCGCGGGGCACTACGCGCTCACGATCAAGCCGGCCTCGAGCGGCGACTACCGGCTCATCTTCGACGCGCCGTCCAGCGAGGGGCTCAAGGACGACTACTCGGACGTGATCTCGATCACGGTCGCGGTCCTGTGCGATCCGATCACGTCGGCGAAGACGTCAGCGATGGGCTCGCCGATGATCGCGTGCCTCTAGCGAGCACTCGGGGAGGTCGGGCTCCGGCCCGGCCTCCCGCCCATCAGGCGGTGGCGCCGACCGGTTCGCGAGCCGGCGTGAAGATGGAGACCTGCGCGTCGTCGGGGAGCATGACCCCGAACACCTTCTGGAGGGTGAGAAGGTGGACGCAACTACCCCACGATTCGAAGTAGTGGCAGGTGCAGTGCCACTGGCCGGCATCGAGGCTCACATGATGGGTGTCGTTGTCGCCGCGGAACGTGAGTGCGACTCGATCGATCGAGATCCGGTCCAGCTCGCGTGCGTAGCGATTGGCCTTCTCGACCTTGCCGATCAGGGAGCTGTGCATCTGGCCAAGCCCTCCAGGCCCCTTCGGGGGCGATGGCGGCCGCCGTCCGGTCCTGCACCGACCGAGCGAGGCGGGCGCAGGTCAAGCCTACACCCGGCCGCCGGTATGGACCATCCCAAAGCCGCTCTCGTTCAGCCGGGAACGGCGGCCGGATCGTCTCGCCGGAGGAGGATCCCGAGGTACGTCTTCCAGGCGCCCACATCGGCGTCGCGGGAGCCCGCCATGCCGGCAAAGATCTGGGAGATATGGTCGAGGTCGTGGACGGTCCAGCTCGACAGGAGCTCACGGAGCGTGACCTCACCGAGCGCGGGGTGCATGCCCTTCTTGTCGAGATCAGCGCCGGTCACCAGCTCTCCGAGGCGCTTCAGATCCGCTGCCCGGAGGGTCTCGAACCGCTCCACGAGCTCGTCGAGGCCCAGCGCGTCGTCGCGCCCCACGTGGGCCGTCCTGTTGAACGTGTCGAACGGTCTGCTCGTGCCCTCGCTGAGCAGCCGCTCGATCCGCGCGATCCAGTTGTCCTCTTCCGCCGTGATGAGGTGCCCGACCACATCTCGTGGCCGCCAGCCGCCGTCGGTGTCCGCGGTTCCGGCCCATGCGTCCGGCAGTCCGTACAGGAGCGCCCTGACCACCTTTGGCGTCCGCGCGAGGAGATCTGTGGTGTCGCCGAGGAAGTCGTTCGTGGCTTGGCTCATCGCTTGAGTCTATGCGTGCCGCCTGCATGGACACGACACGCACCAAGCGGTCGTTATCGCCCGTCCGTGGCCATCACGCCGGGCTCCGCCCGCCGCATGTCGAGGGCAATCGAGCGTGAATGTGAACGAACTTCCTCAAGCCGGGACATCCGACAGGGCTGGGCGTGAGCCTGTCGCGCCGATTGTGCGTGCACGGTCCATGCAGCCGACAGCGGTCAGTTCAAGCAGGGGGCGGCGGGTACGCCGCTCGACTTCACTGCTCGGCAACCCAAAGCACGACCCTG
>DATAIB010000124.1:0-3520 GCA_036262855.1 Candidatus Limnocylindrales bacterium | reverse complement strand
GCTGACCTTGGACTTGGCGACGAGCTCCTGGGCAAGGTTGCCCGGGACCTCTGCGTAGTGGGAAAGCTCCATCGAGTAGCTGGCCCGGCCCTGGGTCATCGACCGCAGGTCCGTGGCGTAGCCGAACATCTGGGCGAGCGGGACGAATGCCCGGACGACCTGCGTCGAACCCCGGGAGTCCATGCCCTCGACCTGTCCGCGGCGGGCGTTGAGATCGCCGATCACGTCGCCCATGAACTGCTCCGGCATCGTGACCTCGACCCGCATGAGCGGCTCGAGGACGACCGGGCTCGCCTTCTCGACGGCATCCTTGATGCCCATCGAGGCCGCGATCTTGAACGCCATCTCGGACGAGTCGACCTCGTGGTACGACCCATCGTGGACGGTGACCTTGACGTCGATCATCGGGTAGCCGGCGTAGATGCCCGTGTTGAGCGCCTCGCTGATGCCCATGTTGATCGCGCGCATGTATTCGCGCGGGATCGAGCCGCCGACGATCTTGTCGACGAACTCGTAGCCCTTGCCCGGCTCGTTCGGCTCCGCGGTCAGGACGACGTGGCCGTACTGGCCCTTGCCGCCCGTCTGGCGCTTGAACAGGCCGTTGCCCTCCGCCGCGCGGCGGATCGTCTCGCGGTACGAGACCTGGGGCTTGCCGACGTTGGCCGCGACCTTGAACTCGCGGACCATGCGGTCGACGATGACGTCCAGGTGCAGCTCGCCCATGCCGGCGATGAGGGTCTCGCCGCTCTCCGGGTCCGTGTGGACGCGGAAGGTCGGATCCTCCTCGGCGAGGCGCTGCAGGGCCACGCCCATCTTGTCCTGATCGGCCTTCGTGCGCGGCTCGACCTTCACCTCGATCACCGGCTCGGGGAACGTCATCGATTCGAGCAGGATCGGGTGCTCCGGGTCGCACAGGGTGTCGCCGGTGAAGGAGTCCTTCAGGCCGACGATCGCCCCGATGTCGCCCGCGTAGACCTCGGTGATCTCTTCGCGGTGATTCGCGTGCATCTCGAGGACGCGGCTGATCCGCTCCTTCTTGTCCTTCGTGCTGTTCAGCACGTAGGACCCGGCCTTCAGCGTGCCCGAGTAGACCCGGAAGAACGCCAGGTGGCCGACGAACGGGTCCGTCGCGATCTTGAAGACGAGGGCCGAGAACGGCTCCTTGTCATCCACGGTGCGCACGAGCTGCTCATCCGTGCCGGGGCGGACGCCGATGGTCGGCGGCACGTCGAGCGGCGACGGCAGGAACTCGGTGACCGCGTCGAGCATGGGCTGGACGCCCTTGTTCTTGAGCGCCGAGCCGGTGAGGACGGGCACGAACTTCGACTGGAGGGTGCCGAGGCGCAGGCCGTGGCGGATCTCGGCCGTGGTGAGCTCCTCGCCCTCGAGGTACTTGTTCGTGAGCTCGTCGTCGACCTCGGCGACGGCCTCGATCATGAGGTGGCGGTGCTTCTCGGCCTCGGCCTTCAGCTCCTCGGGGATCTCGACGACATCGATCTTCGAGCCCAGGTCGTCCCGATAGAGGATGGCCTTCATCTCGATGAGGTCGATGACGCCCTGGAAGCGATCCTCGACGCCGATCGGCACCTGGATCGGCACGGGTCGTGCGCCGAGGCGGTCGACGATCATCTCGACGCAGCGCCAGAAGTCGGCGCCGGTGCGGTCCAGCTTGTTGATGAAGCAGATGCGCGGCACGGAGTAGCGGTCGGCCTGGCGCCAGACCGTCTCGGACTGCGGCTCGACGCCGGCGACACCGTCGAAGACGACGACCGCGCCATCGAGGACGCGCAGGCTGCGCTCGACTTCGACAGTGAAGTCCACGTGCCCGGGCGTATCGATGATGTTGATGCGGTGGTCATTCCAGAAACAGGTCGTCGCCGCGGCAGTGATGGTGATGCCGCGCTCCTGCTCCTGCGGCATCCAGTCCATCGTCGCCGCGCCCTCATGGACCTCGCCGAGCTTGTAGATCTTCTTCGTGTAGAAGAGGATGCGCTCGGTCACGGTCGTCTTGCCCGCGTCGATATGGGCGATGATCCCGATGTTCCGCGTCCTTGCGAGCGGAACTGTACGTGCCACGGTCGCTTACCTTCCCCGGCCTACCACTTGAAATGGCTGAATGCCTTGTTGGCATCGGCCATCTTGTGCGTGTCTTCGCGCCGCTTCACCGCGGCGCCAAGGCCGTTGGATGCATCGACGAACTCTGCTGCGAGCTTCTCGCTCATGCTCTTGCCATTGCGCTTGCGCGCGGCCTGGACCAGCCACCGGACCCCGAGCGAGAGGCGGCGATCGCCGCGGATCTCGACCGGCACCTGGTAGGTGGCGCCACCGACGCGGCGCGGCTTGACCTCGATGATCGGGGTCGCGTTGCGCAGCGCGGTCTCCATGACCTCGATGCCCGGGCGGCGGGCAGAGGCCTCGGCGCGCGCGAGGGCCTGGCGCAGGATGCGCTCGGCCAGGCGGCGCTTGCCGTCGCTCATGAGCTTGGCGTGGAAGCGGGCCGTGGTCCGGTTGACCGGCGCCTCGGTGTACTTCTCCTTGCGGGACATCCCGGCTCGACGCGGCATCTAGCGCTTCCCGCCCGGGGCAGCCGCGGCCTTCGCGCCGTACTTGCTGCGACCCTGCTTGCGATCACGGACACCGGCGGCGTCGAGGGTGCCGCGGATGATGTGGTACTTGACCGACGGGAGGTCCTTCACCCGGCCGCCGCGCACGAGCACCACCGAGTGCTCCTGCAGGTTGTGGCCGATGCCGGGGATGTACGCCGTGACCTCCATCTGGTTGGTCAGGCGCACGCGCGCGATCTTGCGCAGCGCGGAGTTCGGCTTCTTGGGCGTCATCGTCCGGACCTGGAGGCAGACCCCGCGCTTCTGCGGGGCGCCGGGGATCGGCACCTGGCGCTGGCGCAGGCTGTTCCAGTTCTTGCGCATCGCGGGCGCCTTGATCTTCGAGATCTTGGCGCGCCGGCCGTGGCGCACGAGCTGGTTGATCGTCGGCACGAAAACGCTACTCCCGTTGTTGTCTAGGTCGGTCGGTCGCGAAGACGGGCTCCGCGGGACGATGTCCGGGCCGGGGTCGATGGACCCCGGAGAGGTTCCCGGGTCCCACCTCTCGGTGGGGGGCCCTGGAAGGTGGTTCGGCGATCAGCCGGGACCGTGACCTTCCGCAGCCACGAAGGCGGAGTTTACCAATTTGCCGAATTCGATGTCAAACGTGCAACGAGCGCCGCCGACCGGGTCGGCAACGCTCGTCGCGACGGTTCGATCTGGAGCGCCGGCGGGGCCGGCGCGTGCGACTACAGCTCGGGCTCGGAGTCCTCGCTGCCCGATGCCTTGGCCTCGGCCAGGAAGGGGTTGAACTCCTCGTCGTCCGACACGGCGGCGGGCTGCCCGATGAGAACGGCCTCCTCCTCGTCGGCAGGCCGGCCATCGCCGCCCTGCAGGAAGGGGTTGAACTCGATCCCCTCCTCCAGGGCCTCGCCGGCGAGGGCCTCGAGGGCCGCCCGCCGCTCGCGCTCCTTGCG
>DATAIB010000123.1:0-7092 GCA_036262855.1 Candidatus Limnocylindrales bacterium | reverse complement strand
CGACCGGAGCGCTGACCGGAGCGCTCATTTCCGCATATCGGAGGGTCACTCTAGCACGCCCTGCCCGAGCATGCGACCAAACGTTCGATGCCGCGGCCTCGCCAGCTCGGCGCAGTTCTGCCGCGGAGCAGCCGGGGTGGTGGTATCCCCCACTTCGGCGGGAGTTCCCAACGCTCAGCAACCCACGCGATCTTCGACGACGTGATCCTTGGACAGCCTGAAGGCGCGGCCGTCGTTCGACCCGCGGCCACGTTCGAATCGACGCCTGGGAACGCGCCAGCAGCGGGCGGTACCCCCGACTCGGGGCCCTGATCGCGTCCTGCATGACGTGGATTGGTACGCGTGCGGACCCTCGAGGCTGCCGCGCACGCGAACGCGCCACAATCACCGCCATGGAGGACGAGCGATGACCCTGGAGCACGACCATTCGGCGCACGAGCACGAGCACGACGAGCACGAGCACGACGAGCACGAGCACGACGACCACGAGCACGACGACCACGAAGGGCATGGCCATGGCGGCCACGACCACTCGGGGCATGACCACGACCACGGCGGCCACGAGCACGTGGCGTACCCCGATGCCGTGGCGAGCTTCCGCGCCGAGAAGGACGAGTACTTCAAGGACGCGCACGACTCGCCGATCCCCGTCGCCGAGCGGGATGCCTTCGTCGGCCTCCCCTACTTCCCCGTGGATGAGGCCCTTCGCTTCGAGGGCCTGACCCTCGAGCCGTACACGGGCAGCGAGCCGACCCAGTTCCAGATCCCGACCTCCGATGGGAAGCTGCGCGACGCGAAGCGCGCTGGCGTCTTCCGGTTCGACATCGGCGGCACGACCCACCAGCTCACCGGCTACACGTTCGCGAAGGGCCCCGCCGAGTCCGTCTTCGTGCCGTTCCAGGACGGGACCACCGGCACGGAGAGCTACGGCGCCGGTCGCTACATCGATGTCTATCCCGAGGAGGACGGCACGTACGCGCTCGACTTCAACCTCGCGTACCACCCGTCCTGCGTCTACGACGCGCGCTTCTCGTGCCCGCTCACGCCGGCGGAGAACCGCCTGCCGGTGCGCATCGAAGCCGGCGAGCGACTGGCTGCCGACGCCGGCCACTGAGCCCACGCAACCACACGGCGCCCGGCCGTGTTGATGCAACCGACGACACGACCGCGCCAGGAGCGTCCCAGATGACCGCCCGACCATCGACTGCCGGCATGAGCCAGGATCGGCTCGCCCTCGGCGCCGCACTCGTCACGGTCGTCCTCTGGGCGTCCGCGTTCGTCGGGATCCGGGCGGCGTCGGTCGATCTCGGGCCCGGCGCCCTCGCGCTCGGACGCCTGGCCGTCGGCTCGATCGCGCTCGGGATCGTCGTCCTCCTCCGCCGGCCCGCCTGGCCGACGCGTCGCCAGCTGATCCCGATCCTCGTGAGCGGCGTGCTCTGGTTCGGCGTCTACAACCTCGCGCTCAATGCAGCTGAGCGGGATGTGGACGCGGGAACGGCGTCGATGCTCGTCAACGTCGCGCCCATCCTGGTGGCGATCCTCGGCGGCCTGTTCCTGCGCGAGGGGTTCCCGCCACGGCTGCTGATCGGCTGCCTCATCGCGTTCGGCGGCGTGGCGGTGATCTCGTTCGCGACGACCGCGGGCAGCCCGGGCTCGGGGACGCTGCTCGGCATCCTGCTGTGCTTCGTCTCGGCGGCCGTGTACTCGATCAGCATCATCGTCCAGAAGCCGGTCCTCGCATCCGTCCCGCGCTGACGGTCACATGGATCGCGTGCGTGACCGGCATGGTCGTGTGCCTGCCGTTCGTGCCACAGCTCATCTCGGAAGCGAGCGCTGCGCAGCCGGTGTCGCTGGGCTGGATGCTCTACCTCGGGCTCTTCCCAACGTCGGTGGCGTTCACGCTGTGGGCGTTCGCGCTGGGTCGATCCACAGCCGGGCGGCTCGGCTCGCTCACGTACCTCGTGCCGGCCGTGGCGATCGTCATCGGCTGGGTGCTGCTGCAGGAGGTGCCGGCCGCACTGTCGTTCGTCGGCGGCGCGATCGCCATCGCCGGCGTCATCGTGGCCCGATCCAGGCCTCGTGCGAAGCCTGCTGCGGCGGCGCCAATTCCCGCCGAGGCATAGCGCCGCAGGCTAGGGCTCGACGCCCTCGCCGAAGCGATCCCGATGCTCGAGCGGGATCAGCGGCTTCTCGGCCCGGACCTTGAGCTCCTGCACGGCCCACGAGTTGCCGTCCGGGTCATCGAAGCCGAAGAAGGTGCCGCCGTCGCGCTCGTCGAAGACCATGATGTCGCTCACTGCGACGCCGCGATCCAGGAGCTCCTGGCGTGCCGCGCGCGCATCCGCCACGACCAGCTGCAGGCCCTTGAGCGAGCCGGGCGCCATCTGGTTCTGCGAGGGCAGGTCGCCGACGACGATCGAGCAGCCGGAGCCGGGCGGCGTGAGCTGCACGACGTGCATGTGCTCGTTGCGGGTGTCATGGTCGAGGTGGAACCCGACCTGGTCGCGATAGAACGCGACGGCGCGGTCGATGTCGGAGACGGGCACGATGACGACTTCGAGGGTCCAATCCATGCCCGGCATGATCGCAGCTACGGCGCGACCTCGCGCCAGCTGCCCCCGGCGAGCAGCCAGGTGTCACCGAACACGGCGTTGCCGTTGAAGCCGCCGAACATGACCAGCTGCTTGCGGATCGGGTCCCACGCGGCCGCCTGGCCGTTCCGAACCGGCGGCGCGGCGCCGTCCAGCGCCCTCCAGGTGGTGCCCGTCCACTCGTACGTCGTGAACGCGTTCTGCAGCGCGCCGCCATCGATCAGGTAGGGATGCTGCGGCCCTTCCACGAACCGCTGCAGCGGGCTGAACCGCGGCCCATCGCCGGCGACCAGCTTCCAGCCGGACCCCGTCCAGCCCCACAGCTCCGACGGATAGAGATGGTCGGCAGGCTCGGGATCGAGATCCACCGCGAGCACGAGCAGCTGCTGGAGCGTCGGGTCCCAGGCCATGTAGTTGACGACGCGGCCGGGAATGCCCTTCGTATCGAGCTGCGTCCACGTCGTGCCGTCCCAGGCCCACGTGTCGGTCTTCGTGCCGGCATCGTCAACGCCGCCGTACAGGATCATCCGCTTCGAAACCGGGTCGTAGGCAGCCGCAGCGTGCGCGCGCGGCGATGGGCCGCCCGTTGCCGTGACGTCCTTCCACCCCGTGCGATCCCATTCCCACGTGTCGGAGAGCACGGTCCGGCCACTGCGGCCGCCCGCCAGGACGACCACGCCACGTCCGGGATCCGCGACGAGCAGCGCGTCATCCCGCGCCTTCGGGCCGGGCGTCGTGTGCTTCGTCCAGGCGGTCCCGTCCCAGGCATCCAGCGCGTTGCTGGGGCCCGCGGCCGCGTCGCCCCCGAACATCAGGATCGTCTGGCTCGTTTGATCCCAGGTCATCGACGCGGAGGTCCGCGCGAGCGGTGCGTAGGCGGCCGATGCGGCGGGTGTCGCGGCTGGGGAGGCGGGCACGGTCGCCGCGGGTGTCGATGCCCCACTGGACGGCCCACCACTCGCGGGCGCGAGGGTCGGCGAGGACGGCCCGCACGCAGCGAAGAGCGACGCAGCCGCCGCCGCGGCGAGCGTCAACCTGGCGCGGGATCGGGTCATGGCCGGCATTGAACCACGTAGACGCCGAGAAATGTCGTCAGGTTCCAGCAGCGAATTCGGCGCCTGTGAGGGACGGCAGCCGAGCCGCACATGCAGGTTCAGAGCCGGCGCTCAGCCGCCCCGATTGCCTGCGAGCCCCACCAGGCGAGGTCGTATGCCGCCGCCTTGCCGCTCGGGTAGATGACGCCTGCATCGGTATCGAGGCCCTTGCGCCAGCCGCGCAGCACCAGCCCGACGAGGACCGCGAGATCCCACGTCTCGCGCCATGCCTCGTCATCCGCGACGCCGGCCGCGACACGGTACTGCTCGAGCACCACGTCCGGTGTCTGCCGGAGGCTCGCGACGTTGCACACCAGGAACCAGCCGAGCTCGACGGCGACCGGCGCGACCATCGTCATCTGCCAGTCGATCATCCACGCCGTCCCGTCCGCACCGAGCCCGACGTTGCCGAGCTTGAGGTCGCCGTGCAGCCCGACCGCGGGCTGGCGGCGAAGCGCGGCGATGAGCGGCGCCGGGTCGTGCGAGAGCCGACGGAGCAGGTCGCGCACGGGTGGCCGCACGAGCCGATCGAATGCGTCCCACCCGCTGAGGAACCGCGCGCCCACCGGCAGCCCGGCGGCGTGGTAGCGCTCCGCGGAGGCCCGCGTGAGCAGGGTGACGCGCGTGGCGAGGTCCGTCCATGGGAAGGTTGCCGGCAGCTGCTCCTGCCACGGCTCGCGGTGGAGCGCCGCCAGCGCCGCGAGGACGCTTGCCACCGACCCGTTGTCCGTCGGGTGCTCCCAACGGAGCAGCGTGCCCGTCAGATCGGGCATGAGCTCGCCGACCAGGTCCCCGTCCCGAGCCACCCCCAGGTGCGGCAGCCGCACGCGCCCGGGGAGCGAGGGCCGTGCGTGCGCGAGCAGCCCTTCTCGAAGATCGGGCACGTCGCCGGTGACGCGGGCGATCCAGTCGAGGGCGAGGCCGTCGCGCTTGATCACGAAGCGCGCGCCATCCGGCCGGACGAGCCGGGTCAGCCGCGCCCCGGACCAGCCGTCGTTCTGGAACTCCGTTTCCCCGACCCCGTCGAGACCGTGCGCCGCCAGCACGTCCGCGAGCGGCGGGTACTCCCCGATCATCGACCGAGCAGGCTCAGCAGGGCGCGGGAACGTCCGTGCTTCCGTCGGGGCCGTCGTCCATGTACACGACGTGCGAATCCGGGCAGTTCCGCGTGAGGATCACGACCAGCGGATCCGTCGTCGACGCGTTCTCCTCGACATGGATCTCGCCGGCCGGGATGTAGACGAAGTCGCCCGGACCGGCTGACATCTCGTGCTCGAGCCCGGTCCGGCCCCACGTGTAGTGCGCCTGCCCGGACGCGATGTAGATGCTGGTCTCGCACGGACCGTGGTGGTGGATGCGCGTCTTGCCGCCGGGTGCGGTGGTGACGACGGACGAGTACAGGTTCGTGGAGCCGGCAACCGGCGCGGAGACGGCGATCGCACGCTCCATATCCGTGTTCTGGCCGGTGCCGCGTACGAACTCCGAGGGCTGGATGCGACGGGCCATCAGCGCAGCAGGTCGCGCAGGCGCTGGATCTGCGCGTCGTCGAGGCCCGCTTCGGCGAGATAGCCATCCACGCCGCCGTGCCGCTCCTCGATGGCCTCGATGACGCGAGCCATCGCCGACGCCGGCGTCTCGGACAGCTTCTCCATCCTGCGGCGATCGCGATCGGTCGGCGCCCCGGCGATCCAGCGCGCGGTGCGTTCGGCGAGATTCGGCGCGGTCAGCGCGTAGTCGAGCCCGATCGCATCGAGCGACACTCCGGCGAGCCGGAGGAGCAGCGCGCTGACGATGCCGGTGCGGTCCTTGCCGCCCATGCAGTGGATGACCACCGGGCCGTCCGCCTCGGCAATCGCGGCGAGCGCCCTGCCGAACGCCTGCTGGTTCCGCTCGAGGAACTCGACGTACGACCACGCGTAGTGGTCGGCGATGTCGTCGACCTGCTCGACGTGCGCGTCGAGCTCGCGCACGAACTCGCGGCCCTCGTGCATGCTCGGCCCGAGCACCGAGATGTTGACGACCTCGATGTCCGAGTCGCGCGGCGGGTCGTCCGCGATCTCCTCGGGCCAGCGGAGGTCGACGATCCGCACGACGCCGTGGCCGGCGACCGAGCGCCATCCCTCAGGTGTCAGCGCGCCGACGTTGTCCGAGCGGATCACGCGGCCCGGCTGCGTCTGGCCGCCGTCCTCGGTCGGGATGCCGCCGAGGTCACGCACGTTCACGCAGCCGTCCCAGGTGATGGTGCGCGATGTCTGGTCGATCACGATCGTGCGATGGTAGCGTCAGGTCGTGGATCTTCCGTCCCTGCCCCGCGTCCAGCTCCTCGATGGCCCGACGCCGCTCCAGGCGATGCCCGGCCTGTCACGGGCGCTCGGCGACCGCGCCGAGCTGTGGATCAAGCGCGAGGACCTTGGCCCGCTCGCGTTCAGCGGCAACAAGCTTCGGAACCTCGAGTTCCTGCTCGGGGCAGCGCTCGAGGACGGCGCCGACACCTTGGTCACGTCCGGTCGGCGCTGGTCGAATCACTGCCGGCTCACCGCAGCCGCCGGCGCGAGGGTCGGCCTCCGCGTGGAGGTCATCGTCAGCGGGCCGCCGGTCCCCCACTCGCCCAACCTGCGACTCATCGAGGAGCTCGGGGCAACGATCCACCAGGCGGAAACGGACGACCGCGCGGAGCGCGAGGCGCTCGTCCGGCGCATCGCCGACGAGGCAACGGCGTCCGGGCGGCGGGTTCGCGTCATCCCGGTCGGCGGCTCGGAGCCGGCAGGCGCGTGGGGCCACGTGCTGGCCGCGCTGGAGGTGCGCGACCAGGCTGCTGCGGCGGGATTCACGCCCGACGCGATCGTGCTGCCCACCGCAACGGGCGGCACGCAGGCGGGCCTGCTGGTCGGGGCGCACCTCGGCATGGAACCCGCGCCGCGCGTTCATGGGGTCGTGGTCGCGAGGACGGGGGACCAGCTCCGCGCGGTCATCGAAGGCCTCGCCGGGCCCCTCGCCGCCATGGCCGGGATCGCAGCGCCGCTCGACGCGATCGAGCTCGACGAAGCCCAGCTCGGTTCCGGCTATGGCATCCGGACCGATGCCGCCGAGGACGCGGCGCGCCTGCTCGCCAGATCGGAGGGGATCCTCGTCGATCCGGTCTACACGGCGAAGGGCCTCGCGGGCCTCATCGCGCTCGTCCGATCAGGCGGGCTTGACGGGCGCCGCGCCATCTTCTGGCACGGTGGCGGGCTGCCGGCCCTGTTCGAGGACCTCGACGCGGGCGCCGAGAAGGACTAGGCGCTCCGGCGGACGCGCACGACCGGGATCGTTCGCGAGGTGATCTGTTCCTCGTACTTGCCGAACCACGGCAGCTGCGCGACGTGGCTCGCCCAGAGGCGATCGCGCTCGGGACCGGTCACTTCCTC
>DATAIB010000122.1:0-9195 GCA_036262855.1 Candidatus Limnocylindrales bacterium | reverse complement strand
TGGCGCTGGCCGCCCGACAGGCGCATGACGGGGCTGGTGAAGTTCTTGAAGTTCGGGTTGAGCCGGCCGATGACCTTGCGGGTCGCGTCCTCCATCGCATCGTCGTCCAGCTGGCCGCGACTGGTCATCTCACGGCCGAGGAACACGTTGGCCGGCGCATCGAGGTTGTCGGCAAGCGCGAGCGTCTGGTAGATCGTCTCGATGCCGTACGCCTTGGCGTCGCGCGGGTTGGCGATGCTCGCGGGCTTGCCGTTGACCCAGATCTCGCCTCGGTCCGGCGGCCGCGCACCCGAGAGCGCGCGCATCAGCGTGGACTTGCCCGCGCCGTTCCCACCCACGAGGCCAACCACCTCGCCGGGGTAGAGATCGATGGTCACGCCCTGGACGGCCTTGACACCTCCGAAGCTGACCTCGATGTTGCGCATCTCGATGAGCGGCGTCGCCGAACGTGTCGTCGCGGGCGCTTCGTCTGCGGCGTGCGGCATGGCCATGGGGTCAGCCCGCCTTTCTGCGGATCAGGGTGTCGAGGAAGACGGCGCCGACCAGCACGATGCCGACGACGATGTCCTGGGTCGGTGAGTCCACGAGGAGCAGCGACATGCCCGACCGCAGCGACTGCATGACCACCGCACCGAGGATCGCGCCCGGGATCGTGCCGATGCCGCCGGCGAACGACGTGCCACCGATGACGGCCGCGGAGATGACGTCGAGCTCGTTCTGGATCCCGAGGTTCGTCACCGCGCTGTTGAGCCGCGCAGTGGCGACCGACGCGCTGATGCCGCACAGGATGCCCATCAGGGCGAATGTCTTGAGGAGCGTCCAGCGGACGTTGATGCCGCCGAGCGCCGCGGCGTCCGGATTGCCGCCGATCGCGTACACGTAGCGGCCGAACTGGCGCCGGGTGGCAAGGAAGGTCACGCCGATCCCGACGACGATCAGGACGAGGACAGGGATCGCGACGCCGGTCGCGAAGCCACCGGGCGGCACCGGGATGCCCCGTTCCGCGGCCACCGCCTGCGCCACGTTCGTCGGCAGCAGGTAGCTGTTGGCGATGAACACCGCGCCCAGCGCGACGAGGCTGGAGACGCCGGCGACGGCGACCTCGGCCCAGAGCGGGCGGGTCGGGAAGCCGTAGCGCCGCTTTCGACGGCGAGCAAAGATCAGCGACGCGATGATCGCGGCACAGGCAAGGCCGCCGAGTATCCAGCTGCCCACGTCGCCGAGCGCGCCGACCCGCGTTCCGACCGTGCCGCCACCCAGCATCTGGAAGGTCTGATCCAGCGGTGCGATCGTCTGGCCCTGCGCGTAGCGGAAGATGAGGCCGCGCCAGATCAGCAGGCCGCCGAGGGTAACGATGAACGAGGGCACGCCGCCGTAGGCGACGAAGAAGCCCTGGACGCCGCCGATGACGGCGCCGAGCAGCATCCCGACCAGCACGGTGACGATCCAGATCCACGGCTGTGGCTGATCGCCGAACCACTGCGGGATCCACTGGGACTGGAGCATCGCCATCGTGTAGCCGATGAACGCGAGCATCGAGCCCACGGACAGGTCGATGTTGCGGGACACGATGATCAGGACCATGCCCGTCGCCATGATCGCGATCGAGGCGCTCTGGACGGACAGGTTCCACAGGTTGCGCGCGGTCAGGAACGTGCCGTTCCCGTTGAGCACGCCGTCCTGGAGGTCGCTGGCGAAGTTGAACCCGAACCAGATGATCAGGAGGGCGACGACCATCCCGAGCAGCCGCGTGTCGATCTCCAGGATCGCGAGGCGGGTTCGGACGGGTGCGAGCACGCCGCTGATCGCGTCAACCGCGCGCCGGAACGGCGACGCGGGGCGACCTTCGGTCGTGACCTGTGCCGGGGTCTCGGAGAGCGCCATGAAGGTTCGCTCCTGCTGCGCGAAGCGACGACGGAAGCCGGATAGAAACGAGCGCCCTGCCCCGCGTTCGCGGAGGCAGGGCGCTTCAGGTCAACGGATGACCAAGGTCGCTAGCAGCCGGTAACGGAACCGGCGGTCACGCCCTTGCAGAGTGCGTCCTTCGTGATCCACCCGGCATCGAGGACGACGTTGAGGTTGTCCTTGGTGATGGCCTGTGGCTTCAGGAAGATCGAGCTGACCGAGTTGCCGCCCGGGGTCGTGAACGCAGCCGCGCCACTCACCTTGCTCGCGTCGGGGTTGGAGCACAGCGCAACCGCCGCCTCGCCCGCTGCCTTGCCAAGCGCCCGCGCGTCCTTCCAGACGTCCACGGTCTGCGTGCCAAGGGCGACGCGGTTGAGGGCAGCGAGATCGCCGTCCTGGCCGGACACCGGCACGGTGCCGGCGAGGCCCTGGGCCTGCAGCGCCGCGATGGCGCCACCGGCCATGCCGTCGTTCTCGACGAAGGCGATGTCGATCTTGTTGCTGTTCGCGGTGAGGAACTGCTCCATCTCCGCCTGGGCCTTCGCAGGATCCCAGTTGTCGGTGTAGGTCTCACCAACGTTCTTGAGGGTGGCGCTGCTCTGGCCGGCCTCGGGGAGGCCCGCCTCGACCATGCCCGCGCGGAGGAAGTCCGCGTTGGCGTCGGCCTTGTTGCCCTTGATCACGACGAAGTTGCCCGCGTTCTTGACCTTGAGCAGGGCCTCGGCCTGGAGCTTGCCGACGAGCTTGTTGTCGAAGGTGATGTACAGGACCTTCGGGTCCTCGATCAGGCGGTCGTAGGCGATGACCGGCACGTTGGCCTGCGTGGCCGACGCGACCGCCGTCTTGATGGCCGTGCCGTCCTGCGCGAGGACGATCACGACCTTCGCGCCCTGCGAGATCAGGTTCGCGACGTTGGAGTTCTGGGTGTCGGCAGACGACTTCGCGTCGTTCGAGATGTACTTGCCACCGCCGGCCTCGATTGCGGCCTTGATGGCGGGCTCATCCCACTTCGCCCATCGCTCTTCCTGGTAGTTGTTCCAGGAGACGCCGATCGTGCAGCCCGTCGCCGTGCCACCCGTGCCGGGGGCAGACGTCGCGCCGCCGGGACCTGTCGTCGCGGTACCACCGCCACTACAGGCCGCGAAGGCCACGACGGCGACAGCCGCGAACGCCAAGAACCGTTTGTGCATTTCACTCCTCCACATCGGTGCCAAGACTGGGACACCTGGTGCGCTGGTCAGGCTATCACTCTCCTCTCGGGCTCTTGCATGCGTGACGGCTGGCCGGAGGCCGCGTCCCGACGCGCTGAGCGGCTTCATGCGCCGGCCGCGGTGGCGAGCTGTGCCCGGGGACCGAGCCAGCCTGCTGGGTCGGCGACGAACGGCTCCAGAGCGAGCTCGGCCGCGCCGACGAGCGGAGCGTCGATGCCAAGCTCGGCCGGAGCGACGCGGACCAGCCCTCGCGGGCCCGTCAGCGCCATCCGGCCAAGCTGTCGATCGAGCGCCCGATCGATGAACGGATACGCCCGGGCGAACAGGCCGCCCAGGACGATCACGCGTGGGTTCAGGACGTTGACGAGGCCGGCGAGGCCGATGCCGAGCCAACGACCGAGTTCCTCGAACGCCGCGACGGCCTGCGGAGCGCCGTCGGCGGCTGCGGCAAGGACGCGGTCGACCTCATCAGGGCCGCCGTCCTCGGGCCGGCCGGCGAGGCGCAGCAGCGCCTGCTCGCCGATCTCGGTCTCCCAGCAGCCGGTCGAGCCGCAGTGGCACGGGCGCCCGGCCGGATTCACGGGCATATGCCCGACCTCGCCCGCGAAGCCGGCGACGCCGGTGAGGGGCTGCCCATCGATCACGATGCCGCCCCCCACGCCGACCTCGCCGGACACGAACAGCAGGTCATCGGCCCCGCGCGCCGCGCCGCGCCGCAGCTCGGCGAGCGCACCCAGGTCCGCCTCGTTCGCGACGAAGACCGGTCGATGGGTCGCGAGCGCCGCTGCGAGCCGTTGGGCAAGCGGCGCGTCGCGCCAGCCGAGGTTCGGCGCCATCAGCACGATGCCGCCGTCGCGCCGTACGACGCCCGCCACGGCAACGCCGATCGCGATCGGGGCCTCGCGCTCGGAGGGCGGCAGCATCGTTGCGGTCAGCTCCGCGAGGTCGGCGACGATCGCCTCGACCGAGAGGTGCTCGCGCGGCCGCGCGATGCTCGACTGGGCCAGGATCTCGCCGCCGAGCCCCACGAGGGCCGCGGCGAGCGAATCCACCCGGATCTCGAGCGCGAGCACGAAGACGTCATGCGCACGGGGCCGTACGAGGGGCGAGGGCCGGCCAGGGGCGCCGTCGGGCGCACCGCGTTCCTCGGCGAGGATGCCCCCGGCCACCAGCTCGCCGATGAGCGCCCGAATCGCGGTGCGCGTCAGGCCGGTCCGCGCGACGAGCTCGGACCGCGATTGCGGCCCACGGAGGTGCAGCTCGCGGACGATGGCCGCGAGGTTCGCGCGGCGCACGGTGCCGCTGCGCTGGCCGATCGATTCCGGGAGCAGCAACGGCACCACCTGCAACTGGTTGGACGCGAGGTCGGGACCGCGGCTCGGAAGGCCCCCACGGGGTTTTGTGCACCTGTCTTCCAAACCGTGCGTGCTAGGCTCGGACATTCCCCGGCCGGTGTCAAGATGCGATGGAGGAACGCGGCGATGGGAACCCTCGACGGACGCGTCGCGCTCATCACCGGCGCAAGCCGCGGTATCGGCAGCGCGATCGCGCGCACGCTCGTCGGCGACGGAGCGCAAGTGGCGCTGGCGTCGCGCAGCGGCGACGACCTCGGGATCCCGGGCGCCTTCGCGCAGCCGTGCGACGTGCGGGATGCGGCAGCGCTGGAGCGGATGGCTCGGGCGACCGCGGACCAGTTCGGGGGCATCGACATCCTCGTCGTCAACGCGGGTGTGGGTGCGTACGGCCCGTTCCTCGAGCTGGATCCGGAGCACCTCGAGGAGATGATCGACGTCAACGTGAAGGGCGCCATCTACGCCGCCCGCGCCGCGCTGCCGTACCTCCTGCAGAGCGATGCAGCCGACTTCGTGATGATCGCCAGCGAGGCAGGTCGGCGCGGCCTGCCGTTCGAAGCCGTCTACTGCGCCTCCAAGTTCGCCCAGGTCGGGCTGACGGCGGCGCTCGATCACGAGCTGCGCGAGCAGGGTGTGCGCTGCACCAACATCTGCCCCGGTGGCGTGGCCACGGACTTCGCGATGGGCCGCGGCCGGACGCCGGACATGCCCGCGCTTGCCGGCATGATGGCGCCCCAGGACGTCGCCGACGCGGTCCAGTTCGTGGTGACCAGGCCGCGGACGCATCGGATCCTCGAGGTCGCGTTCCGGCCCGTCACCGAGGCCTCGTGGGGCTGAGCTCCCGCACCCGGAGCGAGGTCGCTGCACATGCCTGATCGGAAGCTGCGGTGGGGCGTGCTGTCGACCGCCGACATCGGCCGCAGGAAGTGGATCCCGGGCGTGCGTCGTGCCCCCGAGCAGCGCGGCGAGGTGGTGGCGATCGCATCGCGCGATGCGGGCGTCGCGCGCCAGGTGGCCGATGAGCTCGACATCCCGCGTGCCCACGGGTCCTACGAGGCGCTGCTCGCCGATCCCGAGGTGGATGCGGTCTACATTCCGCTCCCGAACCACCTCCACCTCGAGTGGACGATCGCGGCCGCCCGCGCCGGCAAGCACGTCCTGTGCGAGAAGCCGCTCGCGCTCACCTCGGCGGATGCCGAGCGGATGGTCGCGGCAGCAGATGGGGCCGGGGTGCGGCTGATGGAAGCGTTCATGTACCGGCTCCACCCGTCCTGGCGCGCCGTTCGCGAGCTCGTCGCCTCGGGCCGGATCGGGCGCCTCCAGGGCGTCCAGAGCTGGTTCTCGTACTGGAACGACGACCCGGCGAACATCCGGAACCGCGCCGACGCGGGTGGCGGCGCGCTGATGGACATCGGCTGCTATTCGATCAACCTCTCGCGAATGCTGTTCGGCGCGGAGCCGGAGCGCGTCGAGGCGTCGATCGTGCGCGATCCGGCCATGGGCATCGACGTCGTGACCTCAGCGCTCCTCGTCTTCCCAGGTGGCGGCACGGCAACCTTCACCTGCTCCACGCGCGCCGAGACCGATCAACGCGTGCACATCTACGGCACCGAGGCCCGGATCTCCGTCGGCATCCCGTTCAACATCCCGCCGGATCGCGAGACGCAGGTCTTCCTCACCCATGGCGGCGAGCCGCCGGTCGCGCCGAACACCGAGACGCTGACGTTCCCGGTCGCGGATCCCTATGGCGTCGAGGCCGACGCCTTCGCCGCCGCGATCCTCGACGGGACGCCGCTGCCGACGCCCGCATCGGATGCCGTCGCGAACATGCGTGTCATCGAGCAGGTGTTCGCCGCCGCGGACCGTGGCTGAGCGACGCCCGTTGCGCCAGCACCCGAACGCCATCGCGCGCCTCGCGCCGATCGACCTCCCCGACTTCGGTGTCGCCGCCGAGCGGCCCGAGCTCCCGCCCGCGCTGTACGCCGCCCGCCTCGACCGGCTGCGTGAACGATCGACGGGCGCCGGCTTCGATGCGCTGGTCCTGTACGCGGATCGCGAGCACAGCGCGAACGTGAGCTGGCTCACGGGGTTTGATCCCCGATTCGAGGAGGCGATCGTCGTCGTCCGCCCGACCGGTCGCCCGACGATCCTCGTCGGGAACGAGTGCTGGGGCATCGCCGGCGAGGCGCCGGTGCCGATGGATCGCGTCCTCCACCAGGAGCTCAGCCTCCCGAGCCAGCCGCGTGGCAGATCTCGCTCGCTTGCAGATGAGCTGCGCGATGCGGGAGTCGTGCCCGGCGCTCGCGTTGGTGTGATCGGCTGGAAGGCATTTGCGGATCCCGCGATGCTCGACGTCCCCGCCTATCTCGCCGATGCCGTGCGGGGCCTGGTGGGCGGGTCGGGTTCGGCCGTCAACGCAGTGGGCGTGCTGATCGACGCCGGCACGGGCCTGCGGGTCGTCAACGAGCTCGAGCAGCTCGCGGCCTTCGAGGCTGCGTCCACGCGCACCTCCAGCGGGATCCTCAACCTGCTGCGCAACCTCCGGCCGGGCCTGCGTGAACGCGACGCGGTGGCCCTGCTCGGCTGGGACGGCTCCCCGCTCTCGTGCCACCTGATGCTGACCGCAGGACCGCGAGCGCGGTTCGGGCTGTACAGCCCGTCAGATCGGCCGATGGCGGCCGGCGACCCGTTCACGACCGCGTTCGGCGTGTGGGGCGCGCTCAACTGCCGCGCGGGCTGGCTCGTCCACGACGCCGCCGAGCTGCCGGACGGGATCCGCGACTACGTCGAGCGCCTCATGGCGCCGTACTTCGCCGCGATCGCCGCCTGGTACCGCGCGCTGCGCGTCGGGCAGACAGGCGGGACGCTCGACGACGTCATCGCGGAGCGGCTCGGCGATCCGTTCTTCGGGCTGTTCCTGAACGCGGGCCACCAGATCTCGCTCGACGAGTGGGTCAACTCACCCGTCTCGCCCGGGTCGACAACGGAGCTCCGGTCCGGCATGTACCTGCAGGCGGACGTCATCCCGGCCACCGGCACGGCGTACTTCACGACGAACATCGAGGACGGCGTCGCGATCGCGGACGCGGGGCTGCGGGCCTCGTTCGAGGCTCGGTACCCCGACGCGTGGTCGCGCATCGTGCGGCGCCGCGCATTCATGGCGGACCAGCTGGGGATCGAGCTCCACCCCGACGTCCTGCCGTTCTCGAACATCGCCGCCTGGCTCCCGCCGTTCCTGCTGGACACCGGGCGCGCGATGACGCTCGCCTGACCGAGCCGATGACCGCCGCGCCGAGCCGGCGCCGCCGCCCCCTGATCCTCGTTGGCGCGGTTGCGCTCCTGACGGCGATCGCCGTTGCGGCGACGGCACTCGGGATCGCGCCGTGGGCGCCCGGGGCGCCCGGCAACGATGTGCCGGTCCCTCACTTCGTCGAGGCGACGGCCACGTCGGGCGTCACCTACACGTCCGGCGGCGACTTCACCTACGCCGTCGGTGGCGGCGTCGCGGTCTTCGACTGCAACGACGACGGCCGGCCCGACATGTACCTCGCCGGCGGCGAGAGCCCGGCCGCGCTGTTCCGCAACGACAGCGAGGTGGGCGGCGCGCTTCGGTTCACCCGCATCCCCGGCGCGGCGACGGACCTGGCGGCCGTGAACGGCGCGTACCCGATCGACGTCGACGGCGACGGCCGCATCGACCTTGCCGTCCTCCGCAACGGCGAGAACGTGCTCCTGCGCGGCCTCGGCGACTGCCGGTTCGAGCGCGCGAACGAGCGCTGGGGCTTCGATGGCGGCAACGTGCTGACGGAGGCGTTCAGCGCCATGTGGGAACGGGGCGCGACGCTGCCCACGCTTGCGTTCGGCAACTACGTCGATCCGGGCCAGGTCGACCCGTCGAAGTGGTGCCAGCCGAACGTCCTCGTGCGCCCGAACGCCGACGGCGCTGGCGGCGGGTTCGGGGCACCCGTGCAGCTCAACCCGAGCTTCTGTGCCCTGTCGATGCTGTTCAGCGCCTGGGATGGCTCCGGGCGCATGGACCTCCGCGTCAGCAACGACCAGCACTACTACCCGCCCACGCTGGGCGAGGAGCAGCTCTGGCGGATCGAGCCGGGGGCGGCACCGCGGCTGTACACCCGCGACGACGGCTGGCAGGCGGTCCGGATCCAGGGCATGGGCATCGCGAGCCAGGACCTCACCGGCGACGGACTGCCCGAGATCTACCTCACGAGCCAGGCCGCAAGCCGGTTGCAGACCCTCGCCAACGGCGCCTCCCAACCGGACTACACCGACATCGGCGGCGCGCGCAACGCGAATGTCGCGCAGCCCTTCGCCGGCGGAGAGCACCTGCCCTCGACCGCGTGGCATCCCGAGTTCGAGGACGTCAACAACGACGGGCGCTTCGACCTGTTCGTCTCGAAGGGCAACGTCACAACCCAGCCCGACTACGCCCAGAAGGACCCGAGCAACCTCCTGCTCGGGTTGCCGGACGGCACGTTCCGCGAGGTGGCCGACGTGGCGGGGATCCTGTCGTTCGATCGCGGCCGCGGCGCGGCGCTGGCCGATTTCAACCTTGACGGCTGGCTTGACCTCGTCGAGGTCAACTACGGCGCCCCGGTCCGCATCTGGCGGAACACCGGGACGCCGATCGGGGCGGATGCTCCGTCGGTTGCGAACTGGCTGGAAATTCGTGTTCGCGACGCCGCCCCGAACGTCGACGCCATCGGCGG
>DATAIB010000121.1:0-2239 GCA_036262855.1 Candidatus Limnocylindrales bacterium | reverse complement strand
GTCGAGGTTGTCCAGGCGGGCCGCAATCAGCGCATGGAGCGTGTCGGGGACCGCCAGCTCGCCGAGCTCGCCGACTGGCTCGAACCCGCCCGCATCGAGCTCGCGAAGGCGTCCGTCGGCCACCAGCATGCGGATCGTCTCGACCGCGTACAGGGGGATGCCCTCGGCGCGCGCGACGATCGAGCGGATCGCCGCCTCCGACAGGCCGGGCACGAACCCGGCGAGGAGCTCGCGCATCGACGCGTCGTTGAGCGGCTCGAGGTCGAGCGCGAGGAAGTTCCGGCGCCCGGCTCCCCAGTCCGGCCGGCGCTCGAGCAGCTCCGGCCGCGCCAGCGTGACGATGAGGATCGGCAGGCCGCGCGACCACTCGAGCAGGTGGTCGATGAAGTCGAGGAGTCCGGGGTCGGCCCAGTGCAGGTCCTCGAACAGCAGGATCACCATCTGCTGCTCGGCCATGCGCTCGAAGAACAGGCGCCACGCGCTGTACAGCTCGCCCGCGCCGCCGCTGGGCGCCTCCGCGACGCCGAGCAGCGTGCCCAGCGCGCGCTCGACGCGCTCCCGGTCGCCCGGATCCGCGATGAATCGCGCGACGGCCGCATTGAGCTTCGCCCGCGTGGACGCGGGGTCGTCGACCTCGCTGATGTCGGCGCGGGCGCGGATCATCTCGCCCAGCGCCCAGAACGTGATGCCCTCGCCATAGGCGGGCGAGCGGCCCTCGTGCCAGTACACGCGGTCCGCGACGCCGTCGAGGTACTTCTTGAGCTCCCACGCCAGCCGGCTCTTGCCGATGCCGCCCTGGCCCGTGATCGACACGAGCCGGATCCGCCGTTCCCGCGCCGTCGTGTGCGACAGGTCCTTCAGCAGGCGCAGCTCCGTCTCGCGCCCGACGAACGGCGCCTCGAGCCGATCGCCCCGGCCACGGCCGCCGCGCTCGGCGACGACGCGCATTGCCCGGAATGCCGTGACCGGCGCGGTTTTGCCCTTGACGATGTGCTCGCCTGCCGGCTCGTAGGCGATCGAGTTCTCGGTCGCGCGCTTCGTCGACTCGCCGACGAGGACAACGCCTGCCGGGGCCACGGACTGGAGCCGCGATGCGGTGTTCACGAGGTCGCCCGCGACCATGCCCTGGTTCGTCGCGCCGACGGTGACCGCGGCCTCGCCCGTGAGCACGCCGGCGCGGGCCTCGAGGCCGGGCGCGAGGGTCTTCACGGCATCGACCACCTCGAGCGCGGCCCGAACCGCCCGTTCGGCGTCGTCCTCGTGCGCCGTCGGGGCGCCCCACACGGCCATCACCGCGTCGCCGATGAACTTCTCGACCGTGCCGCCGTAGCGCGAGATCTGCTCGCGAGCCGCGTCGAAGTACCTGCTGAGGAGCTCGCGCACCTCTTCGGGATCGCGTCCCTCTGAGAGCGTGGTGAAGCCGACGAGGTCGGCGAACAGGATGCTGACGAGGCGGCGCTCCGCGACGGGCGCGCCCGCGTACCCGGATGCGGGCCCGGACCCGGGTGCGGCGCCGGGAACGCCCCCGGCGGGCGCGTACGCGGGGGCGGAGGCGGCGCCCGCCGTCGCGTACCCGGATCCGGCGGGGGGCGCGACGGCGCCTGCGGCCATCGGCGTCCCGCACTCGCCGCAGAACTTGGTGCCGGCGAGGTTCGGCGTGCCGCAGGTGGGGCACACCGCGGCGAGCCGGGTTCCGCACTCCCCACAGAACTTGGTTCCGGCTGGGTTCGCCGTGCCGCAGGTCGGGCAGTTCATCGCGCGGACTGTACCGGAACGGGACACGAATTCATGCGTGGATCTCGGGGATCGCCGCGGCCCACGTGTCGAACTCGCGCCGGAGGGGCGCCAGCGTGGCCTGGTCGGCGAACGCGACGTCGAGCGCGAAGCGATCGATCGCCCACAGCTCGGGCAGCGTGAGCCCGATCCGCACGAGCGCGCGGGCGTACTCCTCGGTGAGCGTGATGTCGGACACGGTGGTGTCGTCGGTGTTGAGCGTCACCGGCGCGCCCGCACGGTGGAGGCGCGCCAGCCCGAAGGCCTCGAACGAGGGGACGATGGACGCCTGCACGTTCGAGGTGGGGCACAGGTCCAGGCACACGCCCCGCGCGCGAAGCTCCTCGACGAGGGTGGGATCGTCGGCCGCGACGACGCCGTGCGCGATCCGCTCCGGCTCCATCGCCAGCGCTCGTCGGACCTGCGGCGCGCCGCCCCACTCGCCGGCGTGGAGCGTGATCCGGAG
>DATAIB010000120.1:0-2972 GCA_036262855.1 Candidatus Limnocylindrales bacterium | reverse complement strand
GACGCGGCGAGCGTGATGAGCGCGAGCACGAGCACGCCGAGCGTGTGCGAAACCGTCACCGCGAGCCCGAGGACGATCGCCTGCCGGCTCGAGCCGCGTGCGCCGACGAGGTAGGCGGCCATGATCGTCTTGCCGTGCCCCGGCGAGACGGCGTGCACCACGCCCAGCCCGAACGCCACCGCGAGCGAGGCCACGATCGCGAGCGGCGTCAGGTCCTGGATGTCGATGATCCCGGCGAGGTCCTCGGCCACGCCGCCCGGGACGGCACCGATCGCGACCGGTTGGCCGATCGTGCCGGACGCCGGGGACGCCGGCGCCACGGGAACTGCTGCGCCATCGATGGCGGTGGCATCCGGCGCCGACCACGCCGCGAGCGGCGCACCTCCGGGATGCGTCGTCACCGTGGTGGATCGCTGATCCAGCGGCTGGGTCAGGAGGTCCTTCGGATACGCGGTGAGCCGCGCCGACACGCCCGCCGTATCGCCCGCTGCCGCACCAGCTGGGGAGGCGATCGCGACGCCGTCACCGACCACGACGATCTCGCGCCAGCCAATTCGCTCCGCAAACGATCGATCCTCGAACGCGATCGACGCGCCATCTCGCAGCGGCGCCGCGAGCGCGGCCTGGAATTCGCAGACGAGGCGCATCGTGGACAGCCCGCCGGCGCCGGGTGGCGTTGACAGGCCGGCTGCGGCCAGCGAGGTCGGGACGGCGCTGCCGTCCACGGTGAGCGCGAGCTGCGCGGCGATCTGGTTGCATTCGGGCGCGCGCGCGGCATCGAGCTCGGCGGGTGACAGCGCGCTGTCGCCGTCCGTATCGAGCAGCTGCATCTCCTGGAAGGCGGGGATCTCCGCGCGATCGATGACGACGTCGAGCGAGATCCGATCCGGCGCGACGCGGATCGCCGCGAAGTGGTTGATCGTGAAATTGCCGAGCGGATGCGCAAGCGCGGTCGCGGGCACGAGCAACGCGAGCGCCAGCGCACCCGCGACGGACAGCAGGCGGCGCGGAAGCCAATGCCCGCGCCGGCGCCGGGCCGGACGGCGGATCATCGTGCGCCGCCGAGGGTGTCGAGCGAGGCCTGCGCGCGCGAGGCGGCAAGCGGGTCGAGCGCGCCGCGGATCGCGAGCGCCTCGGAGAGGTACGTTCGAGCGGCCTCGCGATCCCCGAGCGCGAGCTTGATCTCGCCCGCGTGGTAGAGGAGCAGCGCATCGCGCGTGCCAGCGGCGAGCGCCTTCGTGACGGCCGCATCCGCGTCGGCGGCACGCCCGTTGGCGAGTAGCGCCCACGCATCGGCGTCGTAGCCGTAGACGTCCTTGCGCACCGCGAGCTCCTGGTCCGCGAGCTGCAGCGCTGTCGCGAGGTCGCGACCGTGGTTGACGTCGAACAGCACGAGCTGGCGGTTGTAGATGAGCCCGCCGCCGGCGCCCTGGAGCTTCGCGATCGCGAGGACCGTGGCGTACTGCGCGTCCGCGCCCGCCTGGTCGCCGCGCATCGCGAGCAGGTCACCGAGCGCGGTCAGCGCGTCGGGCTGCGGCGCGACCGCGATCGCGGCTCGGAAGCCCGCGATTGCCGCATCGGTGCGTCCCAGCGCGGCATCGGCGCGGGCACGGCCCGCGAGCGCGAGGTAGGAGCCGGGCCACGCGTCGAGCGCCCGGTCGAACCAGGTCGCCGCGTCCTCGGGCGCCCCGGTCGCGAGGGCCATCGTGCCCGAGAGGTAGGCATACCAGCTGAGCGACGGGCCAACCGTGCCCGCGTCCTTCGCCGCCGCGTAGGCGGCCGCTGCCTGCGAAACGGCCGAGGCGCCGTCACCGTTGAGGAACGAAACGCGCGCGAGCCGGGCGGTGATCGCGGGACCCGGGGCCGCCGCAGCGACGCGGGCGTACTGGGCGGCAGCGCCGTCGATGTCGCCGAGCTCGAGGGTTGCGTCGCCCAGGATCGACAGGATGGCGGGCTGGTTCGGCGCCTGTGCGTCGATGGCCTGGGCCTCGCGCAGCGCGCCCTGGAAGTCGTGGGTCGCGAACAGGAGCCTGGCGTGGAGTGCCTGCACGTCCAGCTGGCGCGGCTCGATGGCGAGCGAGCGGTTGGCCGCCTCGGTCGCGCGGTTGTAGTCGGAGACGTCGCCGCTCAGTCGGGCGCGAGCCTCGTACAGCAGGCCGAGGTTGGCGGCGGACAGGAAGTCCCGATCGTTGGCGGCGACGTTCTTCGTCCACGCCGTGATCGAGTGGTCGATCGTGAGAAGGTCGGCCGGCGCGCCGGCGATCGGCGCCTCGGGGGCCGTCACGGGGCCGGAGACGGTGGGCGGCTCCACGACGGCCGGGGCCGCCGGGGCGGCGGGATGGGCGGGCGTGGCCGGAGCCGCGGGTCGGAGCAGGCTCACAGCCTGCGACGCGGCAACCAGCACGAGCGACGCGCCGAGGAAGGCGAGGGGCCGGATTGGGCGCGTTCGAGGCAGGCGCAGGGCGGTCATCGAGGTCGTGCTCCGAAGGTCAAGAGGTGGTGGGAAGGCGTTGGACGTGCGGGGAGCGCCGCTCGCGCGACGCTCCCCGGATCCCCCTTGGGTCAGTGCGGAACACCGAGGTAGGGGAAGGACGACAGGTAGTCCGTGTGCGCCGGGACGCCGTCGCTCGTCACGCAGCCGTTGGTCGTGAGACCCAGCTCGATGTCGATGACGTCGTCCGAGAGCGCTCGGCCGTTGAGGGGGCCTGCCGCCGCCGTCGTCGTGTCGTACGTGATGACATCCGGCAGGAGGATGTCGGCGATCGCGCCGGCGGTGCCGGCGTCGTAGTCGGAGCAGCCGAAGGCATCGTCGGTGCCGAGCACCTGGTTGATGTTCGTCAGCGTCGCGACGATGTTGTTCCTGAACAGCCCGTCGTAGGCAGTTCGCTGCTTGTCGGGGTTGGTGGTGTTGAAGCGGTTCTTCGTCTGCCCGGAGTTCGGGTCGACGAGCTTGTTGTTGAACACGGTGTTGA
>DATAIB010000119.1:0-7946 GCA_036262855.1 Candidatus Limnocylindrales bacterium | reverse complement strand
GTCGTCGCCATCGGCATCGCGGCGGGACTTCTGACAGGCTAGGAGGCCCATGGACCTCCTCATCCTCCTCGCGTCCTTCGTCATCATTCTTGCCGGCGCCGAGCTGTTCACGAACGGCATCGAATGGTTCGGCCGCAAGCTCGGACTGGCCGAGGGTGCGGTCGGGTCCGTGCTCGCCGCCGTCGGCACCGCGCTGCCCGAGACGATGATCCCGATCATCGCGATCCTCTTCTCGACCGACGAGCACTCGGAGGACATCGGCGTCGGGGCGATCCTGGGCGCGCCGTTCATGCTCGCGACCCTCGCCATGTTCGTGACCGGCGTGGCGGTGGTGTGGACGGCCCGCAGCCGCGCCACGGGCGACGTCATGACGGTCGACACGCACGTCCTCGGGACCGACATGCGCACCTTCGTGATCGCCTACGGCATCGCGATCGCCGCCGCGGTCTTCCTCCCGAGCGACCCGACCTGGCCGAAGATCGTCGTCGCCATCCTGCTCTTCGTCGTCTACGGCTGGTACGTGAAGAGCCACTTCGAGGCAGATCCATCGATCGACCTCGAGGATCTTGCACCGCTCCGCTTCCACCGGTTCGACCCCGGGCGCACGCATCCGGGTGGCGAGCCGCGGCTGCGGATCGTGAATGTCCAGGTCCTCGCCGCGCTCGGGCTGATCGTGGTCGGCGCAGTCGCGTTCGTCGATGCTGTCGGGCACGTCGCGAGCTCGCTCGGCGTCAGCCAGGTGCTGCTGTCGCTGGTGATCGCACCCATCGCGACCGAGCTGCCCGAGAAGTTCAACTCGATCCTGTGGATCCGCCAGGGCAAGGACACCCTCGCCATGGGCAACATCACGGGCGCGATGGTCTTCCAGTCGGCGATCCCGGTGTCCGTCGCGCTGCTGTTCGCGCCGCACACGTGGGTCGTGACCGCCGGCGACGCCACGCATCCCGGAAACCTGCTCGCGTTCGCCTCCGCCGGCATCGCGTTCCTCGCGAGCGCGGCGATCTTCCTGCCGATGTGGCGCTCCGGGAAGCTCCGCGGTCGCGGACTGCTGTGGGGCGGCCTGTTCTACCTCGGCTACCTGGTCATCGTCGGCATCGGGCTGGCGACGGGGTAGGAATCGGCCATTCGGCCCTCGCGGTGCCCCGGTGGGCCGGTCCTATACTCGGCGCAATTCGACCTCCCCGCGGCCTCGGCCGCCCGAAACCCAGGAGTTCTCGAGATGCTGACCGAGAAGCCCCAGCCCGCCGCGTCGGGCGCGCCGTCGATCGAGGACACGATCGCCTACTTCGAGGGCGAGTACGTGGCGCTCAGGGACGCGAAGGTCAGCATCATGACCCACGCGTTCATGTACGGGACCGCGGTCTTCGAGGGCATCCGGGCCTATTGGAACGCTGACACGAACACCCTGTACGGGCTCAAGCTCCGCGAGCACATGGAGCGCATCCGGCGCAACGCCGGGATGCTGCTGATGTCCGACCTGCCGCCGGTCGACGAGCTCGTCCGCATCGTCGCCGAGACCATCCGACGCAACGAATTCCACACGGACGCCTACATCCGGCCGGTGATCTACAAGTCCGGCATGTCGATCGGGGTGAAGCTGCACAAGCTGCCGCATTCGCTGTGCGTGCTGGCGGTCCCGTTCGGCAACTACGTCGACGTCGAGAAGGGCATCCGGATGATGACCTCGACCTGGCGCAGGAACAGCGACGACGCGCTGCCCGCGCGCGGCAAGATCGTCGGCGGCTACGTGAACATGGCCTTCCAGAAGTCCGAGGCCGAGATGAACGGCTTCGACGAGGCGCTCGTCCTCACTGCCGACGGCCACGCGTCGGAGGCGTCGGCCGCGAACATGTTCGTGGTTCGCGACGGCGTGCTGCTCACGCCGCCGGTCAACGACGACATCCTCGAAGGCGTGACCCGCCGCGCCATCCTCGAGCTCGCCGAGACGTTCGGCATCCCGACCGAGACCCGCTCGATCGACCGCTCGGAGATCTACGTGGCCGACGAGATGTTCCTGTGCGGCACCGGCGTCCAGCTGTCGCCGGTCGTCGAGCTCGACCATCGGCCCATCGCCGGTGGCGGCATCGGCCCGATCACGAAGCAGCTCCACGAGGCGTACTTCGCGGCAGTGCGCGGCAACGACGACCGCTTCTCGCACTGGCTGACGGCGATCTGATCCGGGGCGGGCCGGCGTTGTCGGCTCCGCGCGCTCGCTCACGCACCGACGTGCGCTCGCTCTCGTGCTCGCCGCCGCCTTGGCCCGCCACCGGCTGAGCTCGCCGCCGCCCCGTTCCGTCTGCCCCGCCGGCCCGGTGGCCGCCGCGGCTAGGGTGCCGGCGGTGGTGTGAGCTCGGGTGTGTTGCCGCCCGTGATGACCTCGAAGTCGATGCGGACGTTGGGATCCGTGACGGTCACCACGGTGACGCCGAACACGTCCTGCAGCGCCGCGAGCGTGAGCGGGAAGTTCGCCTCGGCGCCGTTGTAGGCGCGGAGGATGGTGGTCGGCGGCTTCGTGACGTCCGGCTTCTGGATCGGTGCGGTGGCGGCCATCCCGAGGTAGCTCAGGTATTCGGCGGTCCGCGCCGCCTCGCCGGTCGTGCCGGAGCCGTTGAGCACCCAGATCTCGGCGCCTTCCTGGGTGAGCGCGTCACGCTTCTCGGCGAACGCCGGATCGATCTTGAACGCGTCCGCGACGGCCTGGCGGATCCGGTCCACCTTGGGCGAGATGATGTAGCCCCGGGGCGGGCAGTTCAGGCATTCGGTCTGGTAGAAGGGCGGCGTGAAGATCACCGACCGGATCGACCGCGTGTCGACCTTGTCGGCAAGCCCCAGCAGCTGCGGCACCAGCTCGCGCGGGATGTCCGTTCGCACGGACTGGCCGATCGCCGCCGCGAGCGGGTTGATGTTCTTCAGCACGGACGCGATGTCCATCTGCTGGCGCAGCGAGACGATGATCCGCTGCTGGCGCGCGCCGCGCTCGAAGTCCGACGTGCTCTTGCGCGACCGCGCGTACTCGAGCGCCTCGGCGCCGGTCATGTGCTGCATGCCCGCGGGCACGAAGAGCCGCTCGCGGTGGCCGCCGGGCTGCGGGAAGTTGTCGTCGAGGACGGGGACCTGCACGTTCACGGTCACGCCGCCGAGGGCATCGACGACCTGGCGGAAGCCGTCGAAGTTGACCTCGACGTAGTACTTGATGTCGAGGCCGTAGAGGTTGCCGAGGATCGCCTTCAGGCCGGTGTAGCCGCGCTGGTCACGCGGCCCGGGGAACGCGCTGTTGCTCGCTCGGGCTGCGACGAAGAAGCTGTTGATCTTGCCCGAGTAGAGGCTGCCGAAGACGTTCCGCGCGGAGCCGGGTGGGACGGGCACGTCGACCGTGTCGCGGGGGAGCGTGAACATGACGACCTGCCCGGACTGCGGGTCGATCGAGACCGTGATCATCGTGTCCGTGTTGTGGCCGCCGTTCTGCTCGTCGGCGCCGATGAGCAGGATGTTCAGGCGGTCCGTCCCGTTCCACGGTGGGATCGGGACGGCGGTCTCGCCGGGCGCGTCCGTGGCCTCGTCCGAGGGGTTCGCGTCGTCAGACGGTGCCGCGGAACCGTCGTCGCCCGGCCCCGGTGTGCCCTCGGGCGGCGCGCATGCGGCCTGTGAGGGGTCGAAGATGCAGTTCGCCGTCGTCGCGAAGAGGACGTCGTAGCGCGCGACGGCCACGTGGATGCCGCTCATGACCAGGAGCACCGCCGCGAGGCCCGCGATCGAGACGATGCCCGCCTGCCGGGCGGTCGAGCCGTTGCCCGGGCCCGCGCCCGCACCTGCCACCGAGGCGCTCGCGGCGCCGGGGACGCCGGCGACCCCGGATCCGCCGCTCACCATCCGCGCGATCGACCACGCATCGAAGATCGCCACTGCCCGGTAGACGAGCGCAACGAGATTCGCGACGAACACGAAGATCAGGAACCAGGACTGGATGGCGAGGCCGGCGAGCTGCACGGCGTTCATGCGGACCGCGAAGCCGGCCACGAGCGCGCCGGCGAGGAGCGGCGGCGCCGCGAATCCCAGCCCACGCCGGTAGGCGCCGAGATAGGCGTGTCCCAGTCCGGGGAACAGCAGGGAGAGGAACGCCGCAGCGAACGGGGAGCGGCCCCGCGGCAGAGACTCGTGGGCCGGCGGCATCGCGGGTAGGATAACCGGCCATGTTCCGACCCGTTCCGACGCGTCCTGACCTCGTCGCGCGCGAGCACGAGATCCTCCAGCTGTGGCGCGACCGCTCCACGTTTGCCCGGCTGCGAGCGCAGAACGCGGGCAAGGAGCCGTGGAGCTTCCTCGACGGGCCGATCACCGCGAACAACCCGATGGGCGTGCACCACGCGTGGGGCCGCACGTACAAGGACCTGTTCCAGCGGTACCACGCCATGCTCGGCGAGGACCAGCGCTGGCAGAACGGCTTCGACTGCCAGGGCCTGTGGGTCGAGGTCAACGTCGAGCGCGACCTCGGGTTCAAGAGCAAGCGCGACATCGAGGCGTATGGCATCGCCGAGTTCGTCGCCCTGTGCAAGCAGCGCGTGCTGACGTACGCGGCGCGCCAGACCGAGCAGTCCCAGCGCCTCGGCTATTGGATGGACTGGAACGATCCGGACGAGCTGCGCCGCCTGTCCGAGCAGCTCGGCGAGGCGCCGTGGAAGGAGACGACCATCCAGGGCGTCGACGGCCCGGTGACGGACACCGCCGAGATGCTCGTCGGCCGGCTCGGGATGCCCGATGTCGGCGGCTCCTACTTCACCTTCTCGAACGAGAACAACGACCTCATCTGGGGCTTCCTGAAGGAATGCCACAAGCGCGGCTGGATCGTGAAGGGCCACGACTCGATGCCGTGGTGCCCGCGCTGCGGCACCGGCATCAGCCAGCACGAGATGACCGAGGGCTACGCGGACCGCGAAGACCCCGGGCTCACGGTGCGGTTCCCGCTGGTCGACCGACCGGGCGAGGCGCTGCTGGTCTGGACCACCACCCCGTGGACCCTCGCCGCAAATGTCGCGGCAGCCGTCGGGGCGGACATGGACTACGTCCGCATCCGCCAGGGCGACGGCACGTTCTGGCTCGCGAAGGGCGTGCTGAAGTCAGCGGTGAAGGGCCATTTCGAGGTGCTCGAGTCGAAGAAGGGGAGCGACCTCGTCGGGTGGCAGTACACCGGGCCCTACGACGCGCTGCCGGCGGTGACGAAGGCGTTCTCGGAGGCGGGGTATCAGCACCGCGTCGTGCCCTGGGACCAGGTCGGCGAGGACGAGGGCACGGGCATCGTGCACATCGCGCCGGGCGCCGGCGCGGAGGACTACCAGCTCGGGAAGTCGCTGGGTCTGCCGATCATCGGCCCCATCGACGAGGACGGCCGCTACTACGCCGGGTTCGACTGGCTGTCGGGCAAGGCCGCGCCGGAGGTCGCCGAGGAGGTCGTCGATGACCTCGAGCAGCGCGGCTTCTTCTACCACCTCGAGCCGTACTCGCACCGCTACCCGCACTGCTGGCGGTGCGGGACGCCGCTGCTCTTCCGGCTCGTCGACGAGTGGTTCATCTCGATGGGCGAGGTCTACGACAAGCCTCGGTCCGAGCTGACGAAGGAGGAGGTCGACGCGAGCCTGCGCTACCAGATCATGGAGGTCGTGGACCAGATCCGGTGGATCCCCGGGTTCGGCTATGAGCGGGAGCTCGACTGGCTCCTGAACATGCACGACTGGATGATCTCGAAGAAGCGCTACTGGGGCCTGGCGCTGCCGATCTACGACTGCACGAGCTGCGGCACGTTCGACGTCATCGGCGGGCGCGAAGAGCTCAAGTCGCGGGCCGTAGACGGCTGGGACAGGTTCGAGGGCCATACGCCGCACCGGCCGTACGTGGACTTCGTGACCATCGCCTGCCCCTCGTGCGGGAAGCCGGTCCAGCGCATCCCGGACGTCGGCAACCCGTGGCTCGACGCGGGCATCGTGCCGTTCTCGACGCTGCACTACCGCGAGGACCCCGAGTACTGGGCGAAGTGGTTCCCGGCCGACTTCATCACCGAGAGCTTCCCCGGCCAGTTCCGCAACTGGTTCTACGCGATGCTGGCGATGTCGACGGTGCTGCGCCGCGAGCCGCCGTTCAAGACGATCTTCGGGTACGCCACGCTGTTCGGCGAGGACGGCCGCGCGATGCACAAGAGCTGGGGCAACTCGATCGAGTTCGACGAGGCCGCCGAGCGCATGGGCGTGGACGTCATGCGCTGGATGTACGCGGGCGCCCGACCCGAGGACAACATCCTGTTCGGCTGGCACGCGGCGGACGATGCGCGGCGCGAGCTGCTGGTCCTGTGGAACGTGTACGCGTTCTTCGTCACGTACGCGCGGCTGGCCGGCTGGAGTCCATCCGCCGACGCCGGGCCGGTGACGGGCCGCACCTCGCTTGATCGCTGGATCCTGTCCAGGGCAGCCGGCACGGCGGCGGCGGTCGGAGCCGATCTCGACGACTACGACACGCGCGCGGCGACGGGGACGCTGCGCACGTTCATCGACGACCTGTCGACCTGGTACCTGCGCCGCTCGCGCGGGCGGATGCGTGCCGGTGCCGATCCGGGGGACCGCGACGCGGCATTCTCGACGCTCCACGCGGTGCTGGCGACCCTCGCCCGCACCCTCGCGCCGATCCTGCCGTTTCTCGCCGACGACATGTACCTGAACCTGGTGCACGAGGCGCTGCCGGACCAGCCGGACAGCGTGCACCTCACCGCCTGGCCCGCCGCGGAGACCGCGGGGCAGCGCGACGTCGAGCTGGAATCGGCGATGGAGGTTGCGCGACGCGCGGTCGATCTCGCCCGAACGCTGCGCGCCCAGGCGGGCCTGCGGGTACGGCAGCCGCTGGCCCGGATGTGGCTCGCGCTCCCTGCAGGGGCGTCGGCAACGACCGAGCTGTTCGACCTCATCGTCGATGAGGTGAACGTCAAGCACATCGAGCTGATGGGTGACGAATCGGAGCTGGTGGACCGGCGCATCAAGCCGCTCCTGCCGAAGATCGGCAAGCGGCTGGGCTCCGCGATCCCGGCGGTGATGGCTGCGGCCCGCGACGGCGCCTTCGAGCTGCACGACGACGGGTCGGTGACCCTCGGTGGCGTGACCCTCGCGGCGGACGAGGTCGAGATCCTGGCCACCCCGCGCCCCGGCACCGCGGTCGCCCATGACGAGGGCCTCGTCGTCGTCATCGACACCGAGCTCACGCCGGAGCTGCGCGCGGAGGGCGACGCGCGGGAGATCCAGCGTGCCGTCCAGGACCTGCGCAAGGACGCGGACCTCGACCTCGACGCGCACATCCTGCTGTGGGTCGACGGGGCGGGCCCGGAGGTTCGGCCGTTCCTGGATTCGGTCGCGCGCGAGACGCTCGCAGACCGCCTGGAGCTCGAGGCGCCGCCGGCCGCAGCGAAGGTTGCGACAGTCGAGCTGACAGCGGGAACCGCGACCATCGGGCTCATGCCAGCAGTCAGCGCGTGAGCGAACGGCGCCACTGGCCGGTCTTCATCGGGCTCGCCGCACTCATCGTCGTCCTGGACCAGCTGACGAAGGCGTGGCTCGTGTCCTTCCTGGCGCCGGGCCAGGCGGTCGACGTCGTTGGTGACTGGATCCGCTTGGTGTTCTCCCAGAACAACGGTGGCCTGTTCGGGCTGCTGCGGGGGCAGGCGGTCGTGTTCGGGGTGATCTCGCTCGTGGTGGTCGGGCTGATCGTGCTGTACCACGCGCGCTCGAACCCGAGCCGGTACCTCTCGATCACGCTCGGGCTCCTGCTCGGGGGCGCGATCGGCAACCTCATCGACCGGTTCCGGCTGGGCTACGTCGTGGACTTCGTCGATGCCGGCATCGGCGGCGTGCGCTGGTACACGTTCAACGTGGCCGACACGGGGATCAGCTTCGCGCTCATCCTCCTGCTCGCGG
>DATAIB010000118.1:0-11867 GCA_036262855.1 Candidatus Limnocylindrales bacterium | reverse complement strand
CGCCTGGATGATTGGCTGCGTGAACTGGCGTGAGTACTGGATGAACGCGACGACGTCGCCGAGCGACATCTGGCCGGACGCGACGCGGAGTCCGCCGATCACCGCGATCGCGACGTAGTTGAGGTTGGAGATCAGCGACATCGCCGGCTGGATGATCCCGGAGATGAACTGGGCTCGATAGCTTGCCGCGTAGAGCCGGTCGTTCTCCTCGTCGAATCGCTCGATCGCCTCCCGCTGACGGCCGAACGCCTTCACGATCGCGTGGCCCGTGTGCATCTCCTCGACGTGGCCGTTCAGTGCTCCGGTCGACGACCACTGGGCGACGAACTGCTGCTGCGAGCGCCGGACGATGAACAGCGTCACGGCGAGCGACGCGGGAACCGCCAGGAGCGAGACGACCGCCAGGATCGGGCTGATCGTCAGCATGAGGATGAGGACGCCGACGACCGTCAGGATCGAGCTGATCAGCTGGGTCAGGCTCTGCTGCAGCGACTGGCCGATGTTGTCGATGTCGTTCGTGACGCGGCTCAGCAGGTCGCCGCGCGGGTGGCTGTCGAAGTAGCTGAGCGGCAGGCGCCCCAGCTTCTCGTCCACCTCGACGCGCAGCCGGAGCACCGTTCGCTGGGTGACGCCGGCCATGATCCAGCCCTGGATCCAGGCGAACGCCGAGCTCAGCACGTACACGCCGACCAGGAACGCGAGCACGCCACCGAGGGCGGTGAAGTCGATGCCCGGCGTCAGGTGCAGGTTCGACAGCAGATCTGCAAGCCGGTCATTGCCGCCGGCCTTCGCCATCGCGATCGCCTGTTCCTGGGTCACGCCGGCGTCGCTCAGCTGCTTGCCGATCGCGCCCTCGAAGATGGTGTTGATCGCGTTGCCCATGATCTTCGGGCCGATCACGCTGAACACGACGCTGATCACTGCGAGCACGACGACGCCGAGGATCAGCGGCCGCTCCGGCCGCAGCGTCCCGAACAGACGCCGGAACGACGCCCCGAAGTCCTTCGCCTTCGCCGGCGGCAGGCCCATGCCCATCATCCCGGGACCGCGCCCACCACCGGGTCCGCCGGGTCGACCGGGTCCGCCGGGACCGCCCATCCCACCGGGTCCACCCGGAGGGCCACCGGCGCCGGGTCGGAACACGGGCGCGCCGGGGCCGCTCGGAACGGTCGGGCGCGCGCCGCCCGGACCGCCGGCTGCGCCCGGGGAGCTCGTCGGACCGCTCATGCCGCGGCCTCCGATTCGGAGAGCTGCGAGTACACGATCTCCTTGTACGTCTCGTTCGACTCGAGCAGCTCGCGATGCGTGCCCTGGCCCACGATCCGGCCTGCGTCGAGCACGATGATCCGGTCCGCATTCAGGATCGTGCCGATGCGCTGCGCGACGATGGTCACGGTCGCGTGCCCCAGCTCCCGCTCGAGCGCGGCACGGAGGCGCGCGTCCGTCGCGAAGTCCAGCGCGGAGAAGCTGTCGTCGAACACGTAGACCTGGGCGTCCTTCACGAGCGCTCGCGCGATCGCCAGTCGCTGTCGCTGCCCGCCCGACACGTTCGCGCCGCCCTGCGCGATCGGCGCCTCGAGGCCGCCGTCCATCTCGCTCACGAAGCCCTTGCCCTGCGCGATGTCGAGCGCGTGCCAGAGCTCCTCGTCGGTGGCGTCATCCTTGCCGAAGCGCAGGTTGCTCGACACCGTGCCACCGAACAGGAACGCCTTCTGCGGGATCACGCCGATCCGTGACCACACGCGCTCGCGATCCTGCTCGCGAACATCCACGCCGTCGATCAGCACGCTGCCGCCGGTCGCGTCGTAGAAGCGCGGGATGAGGTTGATGAGCGTCGACTTGCCGCTGCCCGTCGATCCCACGATCGCGGTGGTCTTGCCGGGCTCGGCGCGGAACGAGAGATCGTGGAGCACCGGCTCGTCGGCGCCCGGGTAGCCGAACTCGACGTTGCGGAACTCGACGACCCCGGCGTCCGGGCCATCGGCCGCCGGCACGATTGCGTGCTCGGGATCGTGGATCGAGGGCTTGGTGTTGAGCACCTCGCGGATCCGCTCCGAGGAGACGGCCGCCCGCGGCACGAGGATGAACATGAACACCGCGGTCAGCATCGCGAACAGGATCTGGGTGAGGTACTGCAGGAACGCGGTCAGGTTGCCGATCGACAGCGCACCGTCCTGCACTCGCTCGGCGCCGAACCACAGTGCCGCAACGGTCGAGAGGTTGAAGATGGCGAAGATCACCGGCTGGGTGAGCGCGAACAGCCGGCCCGCGCGAAGCTGGGTGTCGTAGAGGTCCTCGCTCGCCGTCCGGAAGCGCCGCTCCTCGTGACCGACCCGGACGAAGGCGCGGATCACGCGCACGCCGGCGAGCGTTTCGCGCATCACCTGGTTGATGCGGTCGATCTTGACCTGCGTGGCCCGGAACAACGGGATCGCGCGCCACATCACCAGCCCGATGACCAGCGCCATCAGCGGCACCACGACGAGCAGCAGCCCAGAGAGCGGCACGTCCGTCTTGAGCGCCATGATCACGCCACCGACGATGAGGATCGGCGCCGAGACCATGATCGTCAGGCCCATGAACACGACCTGCTGGACCTGCTGGACGTCGTTCGTGTTGCGGGTGATCAGCGATGCCGGTCCGAACCGGTTGACCTCGACCTGACCGAAGGTCTCGACCGCGGAGAACACGCCGGTCCGCACGTCGCGTGCGAAGCCGTTGGCGATGGCGGAGCTCAGGTAGACGCTGCCGATCGCAGCCGCACCGACGAGGGCCGTGATGAGCAGCATCAGGCCACCGGTGCGGAAGATGTAGTCGATGTCGCCGGTGACGACGCCGTTGTTGATGATGTCGCCGTTGAGGTTCGGCAGGTACAGGTTGCCGATCGCCTGGACGAGCAGCAGGCCCATCACCACGACGAGCTGGTTGCGGTAGGGCGCGAGGTAGGTGCGCAGCAGCCGGATCACGCGCCCGCCGCCCCGGTGTCCTTGCGCCTGGTGCGAGCCACCAGCGCATCGATCTTCGCGAGCCGCGTCGCCTTCGCCTTGCCGACGACCTCATCGAGCTGCCGCTTCTCGGCGTGGCGGGCCATCTCGGCACGCGCTGCGCGGAGCGCCTTGTGGCCCTCGAGCAGCTGCTTGAGGTCCTTGTCCGACAGCTTGGCAAGGAGCTTCTGCAGGCCCTGCCGGCGCCGGGCATCGATGTCGGCGAAGAGCTGTCGACCGCCCTCGGCGGGTTCGACGAGGATCACGCGCCGGTCGGCATCGTCGCGGCGGCGGGCGACGAGCCCGCGTGCCTCCATGCGATCGACGACGCCGGTGACGCTCGCCACGGAGACATCCAGCGCCTCCGCAAGTCGGCTCATCGGCAGCGGCCCGGTGCTCTCGAGCAGGATCAGGACATTGAGATGGATGAGGCTGATCGAGCCGGCATGCCAGCGCTGGAACATCGCGATGAAGTCGCGCGGATTCCACGCCGTGAGCTCATCGACCACCTGACCGACGAGGGGTCGCCTGCCGGCCTTCGCCGGGGATTCATTCTGGTTCACGTCGATATTCAACGTCACGCTGACAATCTACGCGACGCTGGGCATTTCCGCAAGGCCCGTTCGGTAGGCTGCGCGACATGGCCATCGACCCGGCGACGATGATCCGCTCCCAGGTCGTCCTCGACGAGCACGATCATTCGCCAGACGGTCGTTTCGCCATCGTGACCAAGCGGACGGTGGTGCGTGATCGCTACCGCGTCCATCTCTGGCTGATCCCGTTGGGAGACCGCGGCGCGCCGACCCGGCTGACCAGCGGCAACGTCCGCGACACCAGCCCCCGGATCGCGCCCGACGGCTCCGCGGTGGCATTCCGGCGCAGCCACGGCGCACCCGGCGGCGGGAAGCCGGCGCCTGACGACGAAACGGTCGTGCTGCCGATCCGCGCGGACCTCCGGCCCGGTCGGCCGTGGCGCCTGCGGATCCCGAAGGGGCGCTCGGCGGGCGACCTGACCTGGTCACCGGATGGCAGCCGAATCGCGTTGACGATCGAGGTGAACCCGCCGCGGTTCATCGTTGGTCCGAGGGCGGGCAGCGACGATCAGCCGACGGCGCGGCGCATCACGCGGCTGGACTGGCAGTGGGACGAGGTCGGGCCGATCGATCGCTGGTCGCACGTGCATGTCGTGGAGGCCCGCCGGGCTGCGCGACCGCGGCAGCTCACGAGCGGCGACTGGGGCGCGTCAAAGCTGGCGTGGTCGCCCGACGGGCGGTCGATCGCGTTCGTCGCGGATCGCCGGCCCGATGCCGACCTCCTGCCGAAGCCCTCGATCTGGGTCGTGGACGCGGATGGCTCAGCCGCGGCCGGTGCGGGCGTCGAGCCGCGCGAGGTCATCTCGCTCGGCGGGCCTGCCGACCACCCCGCGTGGTCGCCAGATGGCCGGTGGATCTCGGCGGTGGGCTACGTGGCCGAGGATGCGCTCGACGACACGAGCCCGGAGCTCGTCGTTGCGCCGGCCGACGGGTCCGCGGCCGCATGGCCGCTGGCGCCGACCCTGGATCGCCCGATCGGTGCCTGGAACGACACGGACATGCACGGCTGGGTGGCGAGCCAGCGAACCACGCCTCGCTGGGTGGACGGGGCCACGATCCTCGCGGTCGTCACGGATCGCGGCAGGTCGAAGCCGTGGCGCTTCCGTGTTGACCCGACCACCGGGCTACCGGCGGGTGCGCCCGAGCCCATCACCGCCGACGCGATCGACGTCTACAGCCTCGCCGCCACATCGAACCCCGACGTGCCGCGGGATCGGCGCGTGAGCGTCGTGGCATGTGTCGGCAGCCGCCCGATGGAGCTCGTGACCGTTCCACTCGACGCTCCCTCCCGGACCTCGCGACGAACGACGATGGGCGGCCGCTGGTCGCAGCGCTTCCCGTGGCCGGAGATGCGCGAGAGCGAGGCCCCGGGTGACGGCGGCCCGATCCACACCTGGATCGCATCACCGCCGGGCGCGGGCGATCGAGCGCTCCCGACGATCGTCGATATCCATGGCGGCCCGCTGGGTGGCTGGGCGCCGGCGCCGTCGGTCGAGGTCACCTTGCTCTGCTCGCGCGGCTACCGCGTCGTGCTGCCGAACATTCGCGGCTCGACGGGCTACGGCCGAGACTGGATCCGCGCCCACCTCGGGAGCTGGGGGGGCCCCGACGCCGCCGACGTCCACGCCGCGTTGGATCACGCGATCGGGTTGGGCCTCGCCGATCCGGACCGGCTCGGTGCGCTGGGGCTGTCCTACGGCGGGTTCATGGTCAACTGGCTGATGGGCACGACGGACCGGTTCCGCGCCGGGGTGTCGATCGCCGGGGTGTCGAACCAGGTCTCCGCGTGGGCGGACGGGGACGCGGGCGTCGAGTTCAATCGGATGTCGCTGCTCGGCGCGCCGCTCGATCCGGATAGCGTCGCGAATCTGTGGCGGCAGAGCCCGCTGTCGAACGCCGCGAACGTCCGGACGCCGCTGCTCATGCTCCAGGGCGAGTCGGATCTCCGCTGCTCGATGCACGACAACATCCAGCTCTTCACCGCGTTGCGGGTGCTGCGGCGGACCGTCGAGTTCGTCCTCTACCCCGAGGAGTACCACGTGTACTTCACCGCGGGCCGGCCGGACCGCCGCATCGACCACATGACCCGGATGCTCGACTGGTTCGACCGCTACGTAAAGGGCTAGAGGAGGTCGCGGGCGATCCCCTCGCGCCAGGCGCGCTCGAAGAACGGCTCGCCGTCGAGGTCGACCTTGAGGTGCGCGGTCATGTCGAACGCGGTCGTCGATGTCTCGATGCCGCCGTCGGCGATGACGGTGATCACGTGGCCGTCCCGGCCGAGCCGGTATTCGCAGGCGTTCTCGAAGCGGCCCGTGCCCGGGTCGGCGTTCGAGGCGGTCATCTCGAGGGTCTCGCCGACGTAGAGGGTGGAGACGCCGTCCGGCAGGGTCGCGATCGACGCTTCGTGGGTCCGAACCGTGGCCGTCCCGGCCGCGTCGTCCTCCACGACCTCCCAGCGCACCGGCTCGCTCACCTCGCTCCCGACCTCCGCGAGCTTCGGCGGCTCCTCGTTGAACTGCGGTGGCGTGACGCCGTCGCTCGGCGCGAGCGGGAGATCGAGACGGCCGGCGCCGATCGTCAGCTCGCCGGCGCCCGGTGATGGCCAGATCACGGGCCAGTGCGAGCTCGCGAGGCCCAGATGGATCCGATGCCCTGCCGGGAAGCGGTAGCCCGCGACGCGCAGGCGGACGGCGATCTCGTATGTCTGCCCCGGTTCCAGCGGCGAGGGGTCCGTGTGCGAGTCGCGATGCGTCAGGTTGATGATGCCCTCGCTGACCTGCTCGATCGAGCCGTCGGGGAGCACGCACCCGAGCCGGGCAACGAGATGCGCGACGGGCTGGGTCGCCGTGAGCGAGAGCGTGGCAACCGGAATCCCGAGGACATCGAGGTCCCCCGAGAGGGGTTCCGAGGTCCAGGCGGCCCCGTTGCCGGCTTCGAGGCGGAGGTCGCCGGCGAGGCCGTTCGGCGGATGGCCGGCGCCCCAGCACAGCGATCCGCCGCGGATGCCGGCGGTCGGGCGATGGGCGAACGTGGTCGGCGTCGACGGACGCGGGGTCTCCGTGAGCTCGCCGTCAGCGAGGTGGAGCGTGCGGACGCCGGGGGCTTCGCCTGGTCCGTGGGGAGGCCACGCGGCCGTTGCCCGCCACTCCCCTTCGAGCCGCTTCGGAAACCGCTCGGGTGGCGTCGGGTCGCGGTGGAACCACGTGAGCGCGGGCTCCTCGTCGGCGCCGTTGCGCTCGTCCCTGAGGAAGCGATCGAACCAGCGGACCATCTCGCGCAGCCAGTCGATGTTCGGGCCGGGGTAGGCGTAGTCCGGGCCGCCGTGGACCCACGGGCCGACGATCGTCCGCCGCGCGACAGCCGACGTGCACCGTGCCTGCATCCGCACCGCAGCGTCGACGTACTCGTCCATCCAGCCGGTGATGTGCAGGATTGCCGCCTCGATCCGGCCGTAGTCGGGAGCCAGCGAGCCGCGGCGCCAGTACGGGCCATCGCGCTGCTGCCGCGCCCACTCGAACAGCCAGACCGGGGTCTGTTCGAGCCGCTCGCGCCATCGCTCCCGCCACGCGTCGCCCCACGCGCCGGACTTGGCCGGCAGCGCGTTCATCGCGACCTGGCTGACCGCGTACTGCGCGAGCTCTGAAACGCTCATTGCGCCGCCGACGTAGTGGACGTCGTCGGTGTAGCGATCGTCGGTGGCCTGCACCGGAACGATCGCCCGCAGGTGCGGCGGCCGCGTGGCCGCGACCTGGATCGACGTGAACCCGCCGTAGGACAGCCCCCACATGCCGACCGCGCCGGAGCACCACGGCTGCGCCGCGAGCCACTCGACCGTGTCGTGGCCGTCGAGCGTCTCTTCTGCGGTGTACTCGTCCAGCGCCACACCGCCCGATGAGCCCGTGCCACGCACGTCGAGGCGCGCATAGGCATACCCGTGGGCCACGAGGTACGCGCCGAGCGACAGGTCCCAGCCGGCGGACCAGTCGTCCTTGCGGTACGGGTCCGTGTTCAGGATCGCGGGCACGGGCGCGGTGGGGGTGAGCGGGAGGTACAGCGTGACCGACAGCTCCACGCCATCGCGCGCCCGGACACGGACGTCCTCGCGACGCTCGACCCCGAGCTCCGCCGGGTCGACCACGCGAGCCGATGCTGCGCCGGCGGTTGTTGCAGGGCTCACCCGACCGAGGATACGTGTCGGCTATCGTCCGGAGATGGCCTCCTACGACGCGATCGTGATCGGGCTCGGCGCGCTTGGCAGCGCGGCGGCGTGCCGGCTGGCGATGGCGCCGGGCGGCCCGCGCGTCCTGGGCCTCGAACAGTTCGAGCTCAATCACGACAAGGGCGCGTCGCAGGACGTCTCTCGGATCACGCGCGTGAGCTACCACCGGCGCGAGTACGTCGAGCTCGCCATCGAGGCGCAGGCCGCGTGGGCCGAGGTCGAGGCGGCGTCCGGTACGAAGGTCATCACGTACACCGGCGGGCTCGATCTCGGGCCGCCGAACGCGCCCGAGGACATCGACGACTACGCCCGCGCCATGACGGAGGCGGGCGTCACGTTCGAATGGCTCGATGACGTCGCCATCGGCCGGCGGTGGCCGGTCTGGCGGCTGCCGAGCGGCACGCGCGGGATCTTCCAGGAGCGCGGCGGGATCGCCGACCCGGAGCGTGGCAACCCGGCGCACCAGCAGCTGGCTCGGGCGGCGGGCGCGGCGCTGCGGGCCAACGCCAGAGTGGCGGCGCTGCGCGACCACGGCGGCGAATACGAAGTGGCGCTGGACGGTGGCGAAACCCTCACCACGGGCAGCGTCGTGATCGCCGCGGACGCCTGGACCAACGACCTGACCGCGCCCCTGGGCTACGAGATCCCGCTCAGCGTCACCCGCGAGCAGGTCACCTGGTACGAAGCGACCAACCCAGAGGCCTTCCGGCCGGACCGATTCCCCATCTGGATCTGGCTCGGCCAGCCCTCGTTCTATGGCTTTCCGACCTACCGTGGGCCCGGCCCCAAGATCGGCGAGGACATCGGCGGGCGGCCGACCACCGCGCGGACGCGGTCGTTCGACCCGGACCTCGACTGCCTGGACCGCACCGGCAGGTTCATGTCGACCTACCTCCCGGGCGCCATCGGCAGCGCGGCGAAGACGAAGACGTGCCTGTATACCGTCACCCCCGATCGGGATTTCGTGCTGGATCGGATGCCGGACCATCCGGGCATCGTCGTTGCGCTCGGTGCCGCGCACAGCTACAAGTTCGCCGCGCTGTTCGGCACGGAGCTCGCGCGGCTTGCCCTGGACAAGGGGGTTGCGTCTGACGCGCGACTGGGTATGTTCCGCATGGACCGGCCCGCGCTCAGCGTGCCGGCGACGAATCTCGCATCGAGGAGCTGACCGAACGACGATTCGCGTTGCGCCGGGTCGCAGCGCGTGCGAACCTAGCTGCCGCACCCGTGCGACGAGACGCCAGGAGGAGAGACCGGCGCCCGTCGCTCCGACGGAGGAGGACGACATGCGATCGCGCCCTGCCCGCACAGCTGCGGGAGCCCTCGCGACACTGGCATTGCTGGGGGGCCTGGCGATCGCCGCGCCCACCGCCGCCGCGGACCCGGTCATCTTCCGGGCCGGGACAACCCAGGACTTCGACGCCTCGAACCCGTACCAGGCGGCGCTCGTCTCGAGCTACGAGGCGTTCGAGCTGACCTGGAACCTCATGACCGACTTCGGGCCGAACCTGGAGCCCGTTCCGGGCTTCGCGGAATCGTGGGACCGCGCGCCGGACAAGGTGACCTTCCACATCCGGCCCAACATGAAGTGGTCGGACGGCCAGCCCGCGACATCGGACGATGCCTGCTTCAGCTGGCAGCTCGCGCTCGACGCGGCCAAGGACGACTCGAACGTCGGCATCGGCTACATCGATGTCAGCCTCACCGACGCGGGCGTGACCAAGGTCGAGTGCCCGGACCCGCTGACCCTCGTCGCATCCACGACGGACCAGTCGGACCGCATCTACCAGGTCTACATGCCGATCATCCCCAAGCACATCTACGGCAAGTACGACTACAAGCAGCTGGGCAGCGAGGACTTCAAGGGCTTCGATGCGCCGCTCGTCGGCACCGGCCCGTACACCCTCGCCGAGTGGAAGACCGGCCAGTACATGCGCTTCGTGCGCAACCCCAACTACTGGGGCACGCAGGGCTTCGCGGACGAGGTCGTGCTCCAGGTCTTCAGCAGCACGGACACGATGGTTCAGGCGCTCAAGACCGGTGACCTCGACTACGCCCACAACGTGAACGCCAGCCAGCTCAAGCAGCTCCAGACCGAGGAGAACATCAAGACCGTCATCGGCTCGGCCAACGGCTGGACCCAGCTCGCCTTCAACACCTACGGCACGGGCACCGGCAAGACCATCAAGGGCGGCGGTCCGTCGACGAAGGCCCTGCTCGATCCCGCCTTCCGCGACGCCCTCGGCTATGCGGTCGACAAGCCGACCCTCGTCGAGAAGGTCCTCGGCGGGTACGGCGATGTGGGCTCCACGATCGTCCCGCCGGTCAATACGCAGTTCCACGTCGACCCGACGACGCCGCGCACCTTCAACATCGACATGGCGAAGCAGAAGCTGGACGCCGCGGGCTATCCGCTCGATCCGGCGACGAACAAGCGCCTCGACAAGGAAGGCAAGCCGATCGTGCTGCGGCTGGTCATGCCGGATTCGGACGAGAACTACCAGAAGGCGGCCGAGTTCATCAAGGACTGGTACGGCCAGCTCGGCATCGAGCTCCAGACCAAGATCATGGACAGCGACGCGCTCGTCGACCTGCTCCTGCCGCCGGAAGCCGACCCGGACCATCCGGACAAGTACAAGGCGGCCTACGACATCGAGCTCTGGGGCTGGGCCGGCAATCCGGACCCGAACGCGCTGCTGCAGATCTTCCGCTGCGACCAGATCGGCAGCTCGTCGGACAGCAACTGGTGCAATCCCGACTTCGACAAGATGTACGACGACCAGGCGAAGCTCTCGGGCGACGCCCGGAAGACCGTGCTGGCTCAGATGCAGAACCTGGTCTACGACCAGGCCGTGTACGACATCCTGTACTACGACGCGAACCTCGATGCGTACCGCACGGACAGGTTCGCGGGCTGGCGCAACCAGCCGTCGAACGGCACGCCGATCTTCTCGTACGGCACGCTCCAGTACACCCTGCTGACGGATGCAACTGCGACGCCGACCCCGGGACCGACGACGGTCGCGGCGACGGCCGGACCGGCCGCATCCGGTGGCGCGCCGGCGACCCCGCCGCCGAGCACCGGACCGACCTCCACAGCCGGCGACAACACGACGCTGATCGTCATCGCGGCGATCGTCCTCGTGGTCCTCATCGGCGGGTGGCTCATGCTCCGCCGACGCGGCCCGAAGGCCGCCGAGGAGGAGTAGACCCCGCGCAGAACCCAGCCAGGAGACGGATCGTTGTCGAGGGCCGCCGCCGGGCGGCCCTCGACGGCGCTTGACGAACCAGCACCGTGAACGCCAGCTACCTCGGCCGCAAGCTGGGCCAGGCCTTCGTGACGATCGTCGCGATCATCCTGCTCAACTTCGTGCTGTTCCGGCTCATGCCGGGCTCCCCGGAACGCGTCCTGTTCCGGAACCCCAACCTCGATCCCGCGGTGATCACGGCGCTGCGCGAGAAGTGGGGGCTGGACAAGCCGCTCATCCCGGACCAGCTCGTCGCGTACATCGAGTCGACGGTGACGTTCGACTTCGGCTACTCGTTCAAGTTCCGCGGCCAGCCGGTCACGGAGGTGATCGCCGACCGCGTCGGGCCGACCGTGCTCCTCGTCGGGCTGGGCGAGATCGTGTCGATCGTGCTCGGGCTCGCGATCGGCGCCTACACGGGCTGGCGCCGCGGTGGCATGGCCGATCGCGTCGGCAACGGGCTGAGCCTGATCCTGTATTCGATGCCGTACTTCGTGATCGGCATGCCGTTGATCATCATCTTCGCGGCTGGGCTGCACTGGTTCCCGACGTCCGGCATGGGCTCGATCGGCGGCGCGAACAAGCCGTTCCTCGATGGCCTGATCGACCTCGGGCGGCACCTCGTTCTGCCGCTGACCACGGTCTCCCTTGGGCTCATCGGCGGGTACTCGATCCTGATGCGCTCCGCGATCATCGAGACGCGGACCGAGGACTACATCACCACCGCCCGGGCGAAGGGCCTCGCCGACGGGCGCATCCTGCGCGCCCACGCGTTCCGAAATGCGCTCCTGCCGATGGTGACGCTGATCGCGATCAACCTCGG
>DATAIB010000117.1:0-4424 GCA_036262855.1 Candidatus Limnocylindrales bacterium | reverse complement strand
GGCCGGCCGCAGACAATGCAACGGTGGTATCCGCGGACTTCGAACTTCGGCTTCCGCTTTGCCTTTGCGATCATCGATTTCTTGGCCATGGTCTCCCCTCCCCGCCTACGAGGCGAAGGGCATGCCGAGGAGCTCGAGCATTCGCTTCGATTCCTCGTCGGTCTTCGCCGTCGTCACGACGCTGATCTCCAGCCCGCGGAGACGGTCCACCTTGTCGTAATCGATCTCGGGGAACGCGATCTGCTCGCGCATCCCGAGCGAGTAGTTGCCGCGGCCGTCGAACGAGCGGCTCGGGACGCCGCGGAAGTCGCGGATGCGGGGCAGGGTGAGCAGCGTGAGCCGCTCCAGGAAGTCCCACATGCGCTGGCCGCGCAGCGTCACCTTCAGCCCGATCGGGTTGCCGGTGCGGATCTTGAACTGGGCGATGGAGCGGCGGGCCTTCATCACGATCGGCTTCTGGCCGGTGATGAGCGTCAGGTCGCCCGACGCCGCGTCGATCGCCTTGGCGTTCGACAGGGCCTCGCCGAGGCCGATGTTGACGACGATCTTGCTGAGCTTCGGCACCTGGTTGGGGTTGCCGTACTCGAACTGCTTCACCATCGCGGGCACCACATCGCTGTGGTACTTGGCGCGCAGCCCGCGCGGGCCGGTTGCCTGCGGGGCAGCGGTCATCGCGGGCGGGGCCGGCTCGGCAGCACCTTCCGGGGCATCGGGCGGGGCGGCGACGGCTTCGGCCTTCGACGCCTTCGCGCGCGCGGCCTTCGCAGGCGCCTCGGGCGCAGCCTCGGTCGCCTCGGCCATTTCCGGAGCCGCGGTCGCCTCGGGAGCCGCGGCGTCTGCCTCGGCCACGGGGGCCTCGGTCGCCTCGGCGGCCGTCGTGGTGTCGTCGGTCATCGTCGGTTCCTGCTCGGTCATCTCGGTCTCGGTCATGCCGTCACCTCGATCGCCTTGCCGCAGTGGCTGCAGACACGAACCCGGCGGCCGTCCTCGAGGGCGGTGTGCCGGACCCGGGTGGGCTCCTTGCAGTTGGGGCAGACGAGCATCACCTTGCTGACGTCGAGCGGCTGGGCCAGGTCGAGAATGCCGCCCTGGGTCACCTTGGGGACGCGGTCACGCGTGCCCTGGCTCTGTCGAGCCTTGGTGTGCCGCTTGGCGATGTTCAGGCCGTCGATCACGACCGAGACCGGCCGCGACGACGCCGGCTTCCAGAAGCCGGTCCGGGTCTTTGTCTCGCCCTTGGCCTGGCCGCGCGAGGTCACGCGCTGCTGGGCTGCCGGGTTCGTCAGCACCTTGTCGACGACGCCCTGCTTGCCTGCATCCTTGCCGGACAGCACCACGACGGTGTCGCCCTTCCGGATCTCGGGAACGCGGGTGCGGCGGAGGGACATCACAGCACCTCCGGCGCGAGCGACACGATCTTCATGTAGTTGCGGTCCCGGAGCTCACGCGCCACGGGGCCGAAGATTCGGGTCCCCCGCGGATTGCCCTGGTTGTTGATCAGCACGGCAGCGTTCTCGTCGAATCGGATGTAGCTGCCGTCGGGGCGCCCGTACTCCTTGGCCGTGCGAACCACGACCGCGCGGACGACGTCGCCCTTCTTGACGGCGGCGTTGGGGATGGCCTGCTTGACGCTCGCGATGATCACGTCGCCGATGACCGCGGTGGTCTTCGTCGAACGGCCCATCACGCGGATGCACTGGATGGTCCGTGCACCCGTGTTATCGGCGACCTTCAGGCGGGTCTGTGGCTGGATCACGCCTCGGCCCCTTCGTCACCCTCGGCGTCGTGCTTGGCACGACCCGGGTGGGCGGCGGAATGGATCGCCTCGGAGACCGCGGCCTCCTCGTTCACGAGGTCCGGGCCACCGTGCTCGCCGGCGCGCTGGACGACCTCGACGAGGCGCCAGCGCTTCGTGGCGGACAACGGTCGCGACTCCTCGATGAGGACCGTGTCGCCGACGTGGGCATCATTGGCCTCGTCGTGGGCCTTGAACTTGGTGGACAGGCGGATGACCCGCTTGTACAGGCGGTGCCGGGCGAGCCGCTCCACGGACACGACGATCGTCTTGTCCATCTTGTCGCTCACCACGCGCCCGACCTTCGTCTTGCGCTTGCCCTGCACGGCAGGGACTTCCTTCACGGCCATCGCCTACGCCTTTCCGGTCTTCACTGCTTCGCGGCCGATGCGCTCGCGCTGGACCGTGAGGATCCGAGCGATGGTCCTGCGTGTCTGGGGGATGCTGCTGGTGTCGTTGAGCTGGCGCGTCGACAGGGCGAAGCGAGCGCTCCACAGGTCCTGCTTGGCCTGTGCCAGCGCATCGGTGAGCTCCTTGTCGGACATCTCGCGCACCTTGGCGATGTCGGTATCGGTCATCGCGCCTCTCCTTCGACGGCGCCCTCGCGGGCGACGACGCGCGTCTGCACCGGGAGCTTGTGGCTGGCGAGGCGCATCGCCTCGGCCGCCTCTTCTTGCGGAACGCCGGCCATCTCGAACAGGATCCGGCCAGGCTTCACGACCGCGACCCAGTGGTCCGGCGCGCCCTTGCCCGAGCCCATGCGGGTCTCGGCCGGCTTCTTCGTCACCGGCTTGTCCGGGAACACGCGGATCCAGATCTTGCCGCCGCGCTTGACCGAGCGGGTCATCGCGCGTCGGGCGGCCTCGATCTGCCGGCTGGTGATCCAGGCCGGCTCCATCGTGGCAAGGCCGTAGTCGCCGAAGGCGACGTAGTGGCCGCCCTTGGCCTGCCCGGACATGCGCCCGCGCATGACCTTGCGATGCTTGACGCGACGCGGCAGCAGCATGACTAGGCTCCCTGCCCGACCGCGGCGACCGCGGGCTGCTGGGTGTTGCGCTGCGGCACGACGTCGCCGCGGTAGATCCACACCTTCACGCCGATGCGGCCGTAGGTCGTGTGCGCGTGCACCTGGCCGTAGCTGATGTCGGCGCGGAGCGTGCCGAGCGGGATGCGACCTTCGCGGTCCCACTCGCGACGGCTCATCTCGGCGCCGCCGAGGCGACCCGAGACCATGATCTTGACGCCCTTGGCGCCGGCCTTCATCGACCGCTGGATCGACTGCTTCATCGCCTTCTTGAAGGCGATGCGGCGCGACAGCTGCTGACTGATGTTGGTCGCCACGAGGTACGCGTCGAGCTCCGGCTGGCGGATCTCCTTGATCTCCAGCTTGACCTTGCGCTTCGTGAGCGCGCCGATCTGCTGGCGCAGGATCTCGACGTTCTGGCCGCCCTTGCCGATCACGATGCCCGGCTTGGCCGTGTGCACGGTGACCGTGACCTGGCCGAAGTTGCGCTCGATCTCGAGGCCGGAGACGCTCGCGTTCGCGAGGCGCTTGTCGACCAGGGCGCGGATCGCGATGTCCTCGCTCAGGAGCTGCGTGTACTCCTTGTCGTGGTACCACTTCGCGGTCCACGTGCGGGTGACCCCGAGGCGGAAGCCGTAGGGGTGGACTTTGTGTCCCATGGTTGCCTACCCCTCCTGGTCGCCGACGATGACGGTGATGTGGGTGACGCCCTTGTGGATCGGGAAGGCCCGACCCTGGGCGCGCGGGCGCCAGCGCTTGATCGTCGGGCCTTCATCGGCCCGCGCATCGATCACGCGCAGCTCGTCCGCGGCGAGGTTCAGATTGTTCTCGGCGTTCGCAGCCGCGCTCTTCAGCACCCCGGCGACGTCCTTGGCGGCGTGCTGGGGCATGAACTTGAGCAGGGCGGCGGCCTCTTCCACGGAGCGACCCTTGATCGCGGCCACGACGAGTCGGGCCTTGCGGGTCGAGCCGCGGACGTACCTGGCGGTTGCGGTTGCTTTCATCGCACGCTCACTTCGGCGCCGTGGCGCGGTCGGTGCTCCGCCCATGCCCGCGATAGGTGCGGGTGGGCGCGAACTCGCCGAGCCGGTGGCCGACCATGTTCTCGGTCACGTAGACCGGGACGTGCTTGCGGCCGTTGTAGACGGCGACCGTGTGGCCGATGAACGACGGGAAGATCACGCTCGCGCGCGACCAGGTCTTGACGACCTTCTTCTCGTTCTTCTTGTTCATCAGCTCGATGCGGCCGAGCAGGCGGGGCTCGATGAACGGGCCCTTCTTGATCGAACGGGACATTCCTCAGCCTCCCTGCTACTTCTTGCGCCGCGAACGGACGATCAGGCCGCTCGTCTTGCCGCGGCGGGTGCGGTAGCCCATGGCAGGCTTGCCCCATGGCGTCTTGGGCGGCATCCCCGTCGGGGACTTGCCCTCGCCGCCGCCGTGCGGATGGTCTCGTGGGTTCATGACGACGCCTCGGACCTCGGGCCGCTGGCCCATGTGCCGGGCGCGGCCGGCCTTGCCGAGGTTCTGGTTCTCGTGATCGAGGTTGCCAACCTGGCCGATGGTCGCCATGCAGCGAAGGCTGACCTTGCGGACCTCGCCCGA
>DATAIB010000116.1:0-4300 GCA_036262855.1 Candidatus Limnocylindrales bacterium | reverse complement strand
TCGCCTGGCGCTGCTGGGTCACGGGGTCGCGCAGCCGCCGGCACGGACTTCGTCCGGAGTCTGGACAATCGGCGGTCCCTTTGTCAAGAGACTTGACGAACCCGCACGGAGCATCGGCCCGTGGCCCGCTCGAACGACGTTCTCCCCATTTCTCATCCGGGGACCCTTACCGACAGATTTCGGGGTCAACGCCGCTCGATCAACGCAACATCGTGCTCAGCCACGCCGCGGCACCCCTCGGAACGGCGTCGATTGGGCCCGAATCCTTTGATTACGGTCCGTTGGCCCGCTCGGCCGACGTTCTTCTCGTATTTCTCATCCGGGGACCGTTACCGACAACGTTCGAGGTCAACGCGGCTCGATCAACGCAGCATCGTGCTCAGCCACGGCGTGGCACTCCCGCGAACGCGGTCAATTGGGCCCGAATCCTTCGATAACGGTCCCGGGGTGACCGTTACGGAAAAATCGGGACCGGGTGGGGCGCTACCAGGCCAGGACGCACGACTGGGACCGACACGGCGCCGGTCCGCGCGCGGGCGCACGCGCGTCCTCGGAAACCGGGCCGAAGCGCACTGGCCTGCGGGGCGAGCCGCGCTACCGTATCGAGCGTGAGCCTCGTTCTTGACGGGTTGGTCAAGCGGTTCGGGCCGGTCACCGCGCTCGATGGCATCTCGTTCGTGGTGCCCAGCGGGCAGGTCTTCGGGTTCCTCGGCGCGAACGGCGCCGGCAAGACGACCACGATGCGCATCGTGCTGGACATCCTCCGGCCGGATGCCGGCACGGCCACCTGGTCCGGCACGCCGACGACTGAGGTCCCCCGCGAGACCTGGGGATACCTCCCCGAGGAGCGCGGCCTGTACCCGCGACTCCAGGTCCTGGACCAGCTCGTCTTCTTCGCGAGCCTGTACGGGATCCCGCGCGACGTCGGAGCGGCGCGCGCCCGCGACTGGCTCACCCGATTCCGAATCCCGGACTACGCCACCCGCCGCGCCGAGGAGCTCTCGAAGGGCAACCAGCAGAAGGTCCAGCTGATCGCCGCGATCCTGCACGAGCCCGCGGTGCTGCTGATGGACGAGCCGTTCGTGGGCCTCGACCCCGTGAACGTCGCCCTGCTCAAGGACGCCTTTGCCGAGATGCGCTCGCGCGGCACGACCCTCATCTTCTCGACCCACCAGATGGAGATGGTCGAGGAGCTCTGCGAGGCGGTCGCGCTCATCGATCGAGGGAAGCTCGTCCTCCAGGGCCCGATCCGCGATGTCAAGCGTTCGACCGGCCGGCGCGTGGTCAGACTGGCGGTCGATGGCAACGGCGCCTCGGGCAACGGAACGGCCGCTGCGGCACCGGGCTGGCTGGCCGAGCTGCAGGGGGTTCGACTCGCCCGAGCCGGCAACGACTATCTCGAGCTGGCGGTCGACCGTGACGTCGATCCCGAGGTGATCCTGCGCGAGGCGCTGCAGCGCGGCGAGCGCGTGACGAACTTCCTGATCGCCGAGCCCTCGATCGAGGAGATCTTCATCGAGAAGGTGGGGCGTGCCCCGACGCCGGTGGAGGAGAAGACGCTCGCGAGCGCGAGCGCGGGCGCGGGAGCCGGCACGGGCCACGGAGCCGCCACATGACCGAATCGAGGGGCGGCTACGGCAGCCGCACGCTCCCCAACCTCGTCGCTGTTGCCCGGCGCGAGTTCATGTATCGCATCAAGACCCGCGCGTTCCGCGTGACCACCGCGTTCCTCGTGATCGGCGGCGTGGCGCTCGCATCGGCCCCAACGATCTTCACGTTCCTCGATCGCGGCTCGGATGGCGAGCGCATCGAGGTCGTCTCCGCCGAGGCGCTCCCCGGCGTCGATGTCGCGGGTGGCCTGCAGGTCATCCTCAACGCGTCGGTCGCGGGCGCCCCCACCGTCCCGGTCACCGGCCAGAGCGGGCCCACGAAGTTCACGGTCGTCGGCGTCACCGACGTCGAGGCGGCACGGAAGGACGTCGTCGACGGCAAGGCGTCCGCGGTCCTCGCCATGAGCCGCGCCGCGAACGGTGACCTGAGCTACGACCTGTACTCGAAAGGCAGCGCGCTGTCGCGGACGAATCAGCTCATCCACCAGGCGGTCGTGTCGATCACGATCCAGGATCGCCTCGCGCGCGCGGGCGCGCCCCAGCTCAACCAGCAGCAGCTGCTCGGGCCGTTCACGTTCAACCTCAAGGCGCCCGACCCGAACGGCCCCGCTCCGGCCGACCCCGCTTCGAACCCGGGGGCGTTCCTCACGGGCTTCGGGCTGTCGATCGCGATCTTCATGGCGATCCTGCTGTACGGCCAATGGATCGCGTACTCCGTCGCGGAGGAGAAGAGCTCGCGCGTGATGGAGATCGTCCTTGCCGCGGCGACGCCGTTCCAGCTGCTCGCGGGCAAGGTGATCGGCGTCGGGGCGCTGGCGCTCCTGCAGTACATCGTCGTGTCCGTGCCGATGCTCCTGGCGATCGTGTTCCAGGGGCAGATCGCGTCGGTCATCCTCGGCACGGCGGGTGGCGGCGCGGCGGCGGGCGGGATCGACCTCACGTCCGGCCTGTCCATCGGCATGGTCGCGACCTTCGGCGTGATGCTCGTGCTCGGGTTCGCCGTCTACGCCTCGCTCTACGCGGGCGCCGCGTCGCTCGTGAGCCGGCAGGAGGACATCAACCAGATCGTGGCGCCGCTGACGATCGTGTCGGTGATCGGCTACCTCGTGTCCACCTACGCAGGTACGGGCCTGATCCCGTTGGACTCGCCGCTCGTGATCGTCCTGTCGTACGTCCCGCTGTTCTCGCCGTACCTGATGCTCACGCGCCTGTCGACCGGCACCGCGGCGCCGATCGAGGTCATCGTGGCCGTCGTGCTGCTCGCGTTGACCATCCCGGTCGCGCTGTGGGTCGCGGCGCGCCTCTACCGGTCCGGCGTGCTCATGTACGGGCAGTCCCCTTCGCCGCGAACGCTCTGGAAGGCGTTGCGAGCCGGCTGACGGGCACAACGTTCGCGCGACCAGTCGACATGGCCGACCGACGCGCGAGAATGCGGCGTGGCCACATCGAGGGGCGACCTGCACGTTCGGCTGCTCGGCCCGGTTGACGTCGTCGTCGGCGGCCGTGTGATCGACGTCGCCGGTCGTCGCCAACGGACGCTGCTTGCGCTTCTCGCGCTCGAGCCGGCCCGCGTCATCGCGACCGATCGATTGATCGAGGAGCTGTGGGCGGGCGAGCCGACCGACGGAGCCTCGACGACGTTGAAGGTCCACGCCACGCGCCTGCGAGCGACGCTCGGAGACCGCTTCCCGATCCGCGGGTCGTCAGCGGGCTACGCGCTGGAGGTCGATCCGGACGTCGTCGACGCCACGCAGTTCGAGCAGCTGCTGGAAGCTGCCCGGCGCGATGCGGTCGCGCACCCCCGGCGCGCGGCGCGGGCGGCGCAGGCGGCCCTCGATCTCTGGCGCGGCAGCGCCTTCGGGGACCTCGCGGACGAAGGAGCCCTTCGAGCGGCCGCCGATCGGCTCGAGGAGCTGCGGCTCGAGGCGGTCGAGCTTCGGGTAGACGCCGCCCTCGCGCTTGGCCGGTCGAACGAGCTCGTGGCGGAGCTCGAGGCGCTCGTCGCCGCCCACCCGTACCGGGAGCGGTTCTGGCGACAGCTGATGCTCGCGCTGTACCGCTCCGACCGCCAGGCCGACGCACTCGCGGCGTACCACCGCGCGCGCACCGCGCTCGACGAGCAGCTGGGGATCGAGCCCGGCGCTGCCCTCCAGGATCTGGAGGCGGCGATCCTCCGACAGGAAGTGGAGCCGGCGCACGGGTCGGACACACGCGGCGTCCGCAGATCCTTTCCGCATCACGTCTCGCGGTTCCTCGGCCGCCGGCGGGAGCTCGCCGAGCTGCGCGGCCTCGTTGGCCGGCATCGGCTCATCACGCTCGTCGGACCTGGGGGCGTAGGCAAGACGCGGCTCGCCATCGAGGCCGCCGGCGCGGTCAACCCGGACGACGTCGGCGAGCCTGCGTTCGTGGACCTCTCGCTCGTCGGCGACGCCGCCGACGTGCCGGGGCACGTGGCCCGCGCACTCGGCGTCGCGGAGGCGCCGGGACGGACTCCGGAGGCAGCGATCGCGGAGCAGCTCCGCGATGCGAGCGTCCTCATCGTCCTCGACAACTGCGAGCACGTTCGAGAGGCTGCCGCGGCGCTCGTCGAGCACCTCCTGTCGTCATGTCCCGAGGCGCGCGTCCTCGCGACAAGCCGGGAGCTCCTGGGCATCGTCGGCGAGCAGACGTTCGTTGTCGGCCCGTTGCGC
>DATAIB010000115.1:0-9770 GCA_036262855.1 Candidatus Limnocylindrales bacterium | reverse complement strand
CGGGCTGCTCGTGTACCTGCTTGTTCGATCGTCGTACCCGAAGGTGCTTGTCGGCGGCGGGAGCCAGCGCTTCACGCTGCTCGCGGCGTTCGCAGCGGCCGCGGTGTTCGCGCTGCTGCTGTTCGGATCGAACGTCACGGCGCGGAGCGCTGGCCTCGTGTACCCGGATTGGCCGCTGATGAGCGGCTCGATCCTCCCGGCGACATCGGACGACGCGACCGTGCAGGCGATGTTCGCCACGCATGCGCTGCATCGGTACGTGGCCGCGATCGTGCTTCTCATCCTGGTGGCCGTCGCGTGGGCCGCATGGCGCAACCGCTCCGCCAGGCCGCGGCTGGCGCGCATGGCAGTGGCCATCCTCGCGATCTACGTGGTCCAGGTGATCATCGGTGCGGCGCAGATCTGGACGCAGCTGGCCCCGTGGACCCAGACCCTGCACGTCGCGCTCGGCGCGCTCGTCTGGGGCGGAAGCGTCGCGCTGGCAGTCTCCGCGTACTACGGCGCACGCGCCGGCGTGCGAGCAGAGGCGGGCGGGGGAGCCGGCGCCCCGACGGAGTCGTCGGACGCGGCCGCGAGCGACGCGGCCACGAGCCCGGGCTCGACGCGCGGCGACACCGTCCGCGCCTACATCGCGCTCACCAAGCCCCGGATCATCGAGCTGCTGCTCGTGACCACCGTGCCGGCAATGGTCCTCGCCACCCGAGACGCGCCGGGCATGCCGATCCTCGACTGGGCATGGCTGACGTTCTGGACGCTGATCTGCGGCACCCTCGCCGCCGGGTCCGCGAACGCGATCAACCAGTACCTCGAACGCGACATCGACCAGCTCATGGCTCGCACTCGCCGCCGCCCGCTGCCCGCCCACAACGTGACGCCCGAGCGCGCGGTCGCGTTCGGGATCGTGCTCGGGGCGATCTCGGTCGGGCTGATGGCGTGGACCGTGAACCTGCTCGCGGCGTTCCTGACGCTGCTCGCGATCGGGTTCTACGTCGTCGTGTACACGATCATGCTGAAGCGCAGCACGCCCCAGAACATCGTCATCGGTGGCGCTGCGGGTGCGCTGCCGCCGGTCATCGGCTGGGCAGCGGTCACGGGCAACGTCGCGCTGCCCGCGATGCTCCTGTTCCTGATCGTCTTCTACTGGACGCCGCCGCACTTCTGGGCGCTCGCGCTCCGGATTCGCGGCGACTACGCGGCGGCCGGCGTGCCGATGCTGCCCGTCGTCCGAGGGATCCGCGAGACGAGCCGGCAGATCGCGCTGTACACGATCCTGCTGGTCGCACTGACGGCCGTCTTCGCCGTCGTTGCCCGCATGGGCCTGATCTACGCGATCGTGGCCGCGGTGCTCGGCGTGCTGTTCCTCTACCGGGCCTGGATCCTGTGGCGCCAGGGCGCAGCCCCCGAGCCCTCCACCCAGCAGGCGATCCGCCTCTACCGCTACTCGATCACGTACCTGACCGTGCTCTTCGCCGCCGTCGCGCTCGATACCGTCTTCCGCGTCTAGGGAACCGAAGCATTCGGCGCGCCGTCCCGCGCGCGATGAGCACGTCCCGGTGGATCCGAGTTGCCGCTGCCGCGCTGCTGGGTGTGGCGGTACTCGCCGGCGCGCCGCCCGGCAAGGCCTTCGCGAGCTGTGCGCTCGGGCCCGACCCGATCAGCGCCGTCAACTCGGCCGACATCGTGTTCGTCGGCAAGGTGACCCACGTGTCGAGCTTCGGCCGCACCGCGGTCGTCGACGTCCTCGAGGTCTGGCGCGGCCCGGACCAGCCCGCGACCGTGACGATCAACGAGGGCATGGACGACAACATGGCAACGTCCATCGACCGGACCTACATCGAAGGCACGACGTACCTGTTCTTTCCGTACCGCAACCCTGATTCCGGGAAGCTGACCGACAACAGCTGCTCGAGCACCATGTTGTTCGACGTCAGCGCGAGCGACCTGCGGCCTCCCGACGCGCGACCGCCGATCGGTGGCGTGCCCCGTGCCCAACCGACGGGGTTCGACCTCAGCCCCCTCCTCCCCGCCGCTGTCGTGCTCCTCGTGTTCGGCGTCCTGCTGGTGGTCGGACTCCTGGCGCGCGGCCGACAGGAGTCGTGACCCAACGGCGACGGTGCCGTCATCCCGTTCGCATATGCTCGGGACGATGGTTCGCCGCCTCCCCCTGATCGCCGCCCTCCTGCTGATCTCGGCGGCAGTTGCCGGCCCGACCGTCGCCGCCGGCAAGCCCGGCTATCCCGACAAGGTGACCTGGAGCGGGGGAACGTGGCAGGTCAAGACCAGCACGTCCGCCGTGGGGCCCGGCCCGAACTACTTCTCGAAGGCCAACGTCGCGGTGGACACCGCCGGCGCGCTCCACCTCACGATCCAGAAGGACGCGAGCAACCGCTGGACGACGGCCGAGGTCATCGGCCCCACCAGCTACGGCTACGGGACGTACACGTTCACGGTCGCCAGCGCGCTCGACCAGCTCGATCCCAACGTCGTGCTCGGCCTGTTCACCTGGAGCGACAAGGCGCCGTACGCCCACCGCGAGCTCGACGTCGAGATCGCGAAGTGGGGGAACGGCGCGGACCCGACGAACGCCCAGTTCGTCGTCCAGCCGTATGACGCCGCCAACCACCTGCGCAGGTTCGCGACCGGCGCCTCCGCGACGACGATCCAGCAGTTCGAGTGGCGCGCCGGCATGGTCATCTTCACCAGCCGGGATGCCGCCACGGGGACCCTGATCTCCACCTACACCTACACCGGCTCGGATGTCCCGAAGCCGGGTGACGAGCGCGTCCGCCTCAACCTCTGGCTGTTCAACGGCGCCGCGCCGACGAACGGCCTGCCCGCAGAGGTCGTGGTCCAGTCGTTCGTCTTCACGCCGTAGCGCGGGGCAAGCCATGCACATCCAGTTCCTCGGCGGCGCGAGCACGGTCACCGGCTCCCGCCACCTCGTGACCACGAAGCGCGCGAAGATCCTGATCGACTGCGGGATGTTCCAGGGCTCGCCCAACGAGACGATCCGAAACCGCGTGCCGCTCGGGATGGACCCGTCGGAGCTCGACGCGATCCTCGTGACGCACGCGCACCTCGACCACTGCGGGCTGCTGCCCGTCGTCGTGAAGGAAGGGTTCAAGGGCCCGATCTACCTGACCTCCGCGACCGCCGAGCTGGTTGAGATCGTCCTGCTCGACAGCGGCCGGCTCCAGGAGGAGTTCGCGAAGCGGCACACGCGCTGGGAGCGCCGCCACCCGGCCGATGCGACGTCCGCCGACGCCAAGACGGAGGCGCAGTACCAGGCCGCGCTCGACGAGGCGCATCGCGCCGAGGAGGAGGGCCACGTGCCGACCTCCATCGAGCCCGATGATGCCGCCGGAACCGCGACGGCAACCGCCGCCGCGGCCGACGCGGTGGCACCCCACGCGACCGCGGCGAGCCAGGCAACCGACCCCGCCGCCATGGCGGCGAACGTCGCCGCGACCACGGACCCGGACACGCCGGACGCGGGCTCGTCGCCGGTCGCGACTGCGCAGCCGGGGAACGCGGAACCGATCGTGGATGCGCCGCTCGCGCACGCCGCGAACCCCGAGGTCGCCCTTCGCAACCAGCCGCCCGTGGTCGAAGCGGATCTCGATGCGCCGCTGTACGACGAGGACGACGCGAAGCTCGTCATGCCGCTGTTCAAGGACGTTCGATACGGGAAGCCCATCGAGGTCGCGCCCGGGATCACCGCCACGTTCGACGACGCGGGCCACATCCTGGGCTCGGCGATCATCCGGCTCGAGATCCGCGAGGAGGAGCACGGCGGCCCCGTGACCACGATCGTGTTCTCAGGCGACCTCGGCCGCCCGGGCACGCCGATCATCCGCGACCCGACGCCCGAGACCGGCGCGGACTACGTCGTCTGCGAATCCACCTACGGCGGGCGCGAGCACGAGCCCGAGGCCGAGTCCATCCAGATGCTCGCCGAGGTCGTGCGCGCGACGCATGACGCCGGCGGCGTCCTCCTCATCCCGTCGTTCGCCATCGGGCGGACCCAGGAGGTCGTGTGGCAGCTCGATCGGCTGATCGACGAGCACAAGATCCCGATGCTGCCGCTGTACCTCGACTCCCCCATGGCCCAGAAGGCGTCCGACATCTACCGGCGCCACCCGGAGTTCTACGACGAGGAGACTGCGAAGCTGCTGCGCGAGGGCGACACGCCGCTCGACTACCCGCACCAGACGATCACGAAGTCGATGGATGACTCGAAGGCGATCGAGCATGCCGCGCGGCCGTACATGATCGTCGCCTCGAACGGCATGCTGACCGGCGGTCGCGTGGTGGCGCACCTGCGCAACCTCATCGACGATCCTGCGGCGACGATCCTGTTCGTCGGGTACCAGGGCGTCGGCACGCTCGGCGCGCACCTGCAGGCGGGCGCCAAGACGGTGAAGCTCGACGGCCAGGTGCGGCAGGTTCGGTGCCGCGTGCGCTCCATCTCCGGGTTCTCCGCCCACGCCGACGAATCCGAGCTGCTCGACTGGCTGCGCCACTTCGGCGACGGGCGAGCGAAGGGTTCGCCCGGCTACCCTCGGACGGTGTTCCTCGTCCATGGCGATCCCGAGGCCCAGATCGCGATTGCGCCGAAGGTGCAGGCCCTCGGCTTCGAGGTCCACGTCCCCACCTGGCGGGAGCAGGTCGAGCTCAGCTGAGATGGGTCGCGCCTGATGCGTCCCACCCTTCGCGTCCTGGAGCCGCCGCTCATCGCGTCGATCGTCGATGAGGCGAAGCGAATCCTCGCCGAGGTCGGCATCGAGGTCCGCGGCAAGCAGATGCGCGCCCGGCTGCTCGACCACCGGCTGCCGCAGACCGCCGACGGGCGCGTGCTCTTCCCGGCGGACGTGGTCGAGAAGGCGATCGAGACGTCGCCCCGCTCCTTCGTGCTCTACGACCGCGATGGCAACCCGCATGCCGATCTCGGTGGCGATCGCGTCCATTTCGTCCCTGGCTCGTCCGGGCTCAAGGTGCTCGATCATCGAACGGGCGAGGCGCGCCTCGCGAACACCACCGACTTCACCGAATACGTGCGACTCGCCGACGGCCTCGAGCACATCCCGTACCTCGCGACCGCGTTCTCGACGAACGACGACATCGAGGCGCAGGTGTCCGACGCGTGGCGGCTCTACCTCGTCCTGACGAACACGAGGCGGCCCGTCGTGTCGGGCGCGTTCACCGAGCACGGCACCGAGCGGATGATCGAGATGATGTCGCTGTTCCGGCGCGACAAGGCGGACCTCGCCGCTCGCCCGATGTCGATCTTCACGATCACCGCGTCGGGCAACTTCCGGTACTCGGAGGACTCGTGCCAGAACCTGATCGACTGCGTCGAGGCCGGGATCGCCGTCGAGATCGTGCCGGTCACGCTCATGGGCCTGATCGCGCCGGTCACGGTGGTGGGCGCCACGGTGTTCCACACGGTCGACGTGCTCGCCGGGATCACGATGGCCCAGATCATCAAGCCCGGCGCGCCGGTGCTGTTCGGCGGTGCCCCGGCGGCGTTCCACATGAAGATCGCGTCCTCGCCGATGTCGGCCGTCGAGGCGCTCCAGCTGGACGTGGCGTACGTCGAGGTCGCGAAGTCGCTCGGCTTCGTGACGCAGTCGTACATGGGTCTCAGCGAAGCCAAGACGCTCGATGCGCAGGCGGGCGCCGAGACGTTCGGGTCCGCGCTGCTGGCCGCGCTCGCGGGCGTCAACTCCGTGAGCGGCCCCGGGATGCTGGACTTCCTCCTCGTGTTCTCGCTGCCCAAGCTGCTCCTGGACGACGAGTTCTGCGGCCAGGCGCTGCGGCTCGCGCGGGATGTCCGCGTCGTCGAGGACCTGCCGACGCGCGCGCTGGTCGACGAGGTGCTCGCGAACCAGCATCTGATCATGGCGGACCACACCACTGCCCACTGGCCCGACGAGCTGTACCTGCCGTCACGCATGTACGACCGTGACAACCGCGAGAACTGGACGAAGGCCGGCGCGATGGACGCCGACCGCCGCGCCCACGCCGAGGTGGATCGCCGGCTCGCCGCCTACGAGCCGCCCGAGACGGATCCGCTGGTCATCGAGGAGCTCGCGCGGATCATCAAGTCCGGGCTCATCGAGCAGACGGAGCTGCCGCTCGTTCCGCCGCCGATGACAGACCGCGGCGTGACTGCCGGCGTTGCGGGCGCCGGTGCCGGCGACGGCGATGCGCCGCGCGCCCGTCGCGCCAACCCCCGCCGGGGCCGCTGACCGCCGAGCCTAGGTCCCGAGGGCAGCTTCGAGGATTGGGGGGCTCGTCCGCGGCGGCGAGCCGTCCGTGTCGAGCGTCACCACGAAGCGCGTCGTCGGCTTGATCTCCCAGGTCGCCCACCTGTCGACCGAGGCCACCCAGAACGCGGTATCGCCGGCGAACTCCATGGTCCCGATGCGCTGCGACCCGTCGTCATCCACCAGCCAGCAGGTGTAGTGCTGGCCTGCCTGCGGCCGCTCCAGCACGTTCGTGATGACGACCCAGTCGTGGCGGGACCACGAGATCGAGCCCGCGTTCGAACCACCCGGCGTCTTCAGTTGGACGACGACGTGGTTCGGCTCCGCGAGGACCCGGTCCACCGCCGCGACGACGTTGGTGAGCGCGGCGGTCTCCGCCTCGGCGGCCTGGCGCCGGGTCACCTGGTCGACCACGGCGAACGCGGAGCCGACGACGAGGACGAGGCCCGCCGCGATCGCGAGCAGCGGCGCGAGCCGGTTCCGACGCCGGCCAGCGATCGCGCTCGGGGCGCTCTCGATCGGGCGAGGCGTGGCGACACCGGAGCGGGGCTCTGCACGCACCTTCGCGAGGACCGTGGCGCGCAGCGACGGAGGGAGGTCGAGCGGCTCGGTCGCCGCCAGCGCCGCGTCGGCGGAACGAGGGAGCGACGACGAGATGGCGGACCCAAGGCCGCGCCAGGCGTCGAGGTCCGCTCGGCAGGTCGCGCAGCCGGCCACGTGCTCCCGAAGTGCTGCGTCCTCCGGCGCCGTGGACGTATCGAACGCCGCGAGCCGGCGCGGATCCAGCAGCAGCGTCTCGATCTGCTCGTGCGCGGCGGCGTGATCCATCGTGCTCATCGGTCGACGCCCGTGAACGTGGCGGCAGCCGTCGCCACGTCCTCCGCTTCGAGCACGCCCGCGAGCTGCGAGCGCAGCTGGGCGAGGGCGCGTCGGGTCCGCGACTTCACGGTGCCGATCGGCCATTCGAGGCGCTCGGCGATCTGTGACTGGGAAAGGTCCATCGCATAGCCCATCACGATCACCTGCCGCTCGTGCTCGGGCAGCGACGCGATCGACGTCCGAACGACCGACTGCGTCCAGCGCCGGCTCGCGATGGTGCCGGGATCGCTCGTGGCGCCCGCGATGAGCTCGGGCGGCAGGTCCGATCGCGGCGCGGGTGAAGCCGCCGGCCGGCCACTGGGACCGACCGCGCCGGCGGCGCCGGAGGTTTCACCGGTGAGGACCTCGAGCGACGCGGCCTCGCGCATCGGGCGCCGGCCCTCCGCGCGCATCCGGTCGATCGCTCGATGGCGGGCAACCGCGAGCAGCCACGTGAGCAACGAGCCGGCACGCGCGTCGAACGAATCGGCGCGGCGCCAGAGCGTCATGAACGCGTCCTGGACGACCTCGGACGCGATCTCGCGATCCCCCATGAAGCGCGAGATCGCCCCGAAGAGATAGGTTGCGTGGCGGTCGTAGGCGGTCACGAATGCGGGTTCGCTCCCGGCGGCGATGCGCGCGACGAGACGTTCGTCGTCGAGCGCGGCCTCGTCGCCGGTGAGCATCAGCCTCGGCTCAGTAGCAGGTTGGGCCGCTGCAGCCCTTCGACGCGGCGGGTGAGGCCATCTGGTCGGACTGGCCGACCAGGCTGCCATCGACGCCGGCGAGGTACCAGACGCTGTTGAGACCCTGGCCGTTGATGTCGCCGGCCGCGGAATCGCCCTTGAAGTAGTACAGCGGGTGCCCGGCCAGGGTCACCTGCAGCTTGCCATCGGCGCCCGTGATGGTCCCGAGGGCGCCGGTGACGCCGGCCCCGGCGGTCACGTCGGATAGCGCGGTCACGGTGAGTGCCGGCCAGTTGGCAGCGCACTGCCCGCTGCACGCGCTGGTGGTCGCGCCCGCGGCGTCCTTCGTGAAGATGTACAGGGACATCCCGTTCGCGCCCGTCACGTACTTCCCGAGCGTCGCGTCCGTCCCGACCGCGAGCGTGATCCCGGCTGCGGCCTGGGAGGCTGGCGCGGTGGTCGCGGCCGGCGGGGTCGTGGCCGTCGTGGTCGCCACGGGTGCAGTCGTCGGGCTGCCACCGCCGGCGCACGCGGCGAAGAGGGCTGCGCTCGCACCGAGCAGGCCGACGCGCCGGATGGTTCGTTCGAACATCGGAATGGAAACCTCCTGCTCGCGACCCACGGTGGGGCCACTCGCAGACGATACGCCCCGATCTGCCGATCGGATCTCGGGGTGGATCTCGGGCCGCGTGCTACCTCGCGCGCTACCTCGGGCGCAGGCCCCCGCGGGCGACGATGCGCGCTTCCGCATCGGCCCAGCCCGGGTCGAACGGCTTGCCGGGCTCGTCGAGGTCGAGCACGAGCGGCGCGTGATCCGACGGGATCGGCTTGCCCTTGCGCGCCTCGCGGTCGATCTCGATCGCCACGACGCGATCGGCGACCGACGATGTCGGCAGCAGATGATCGATGCGCATGCCGAAGTTCTTGTGGAAGTTGCCGGCTCGGTAGTCCCACCACGTGAACCGGCCCTGGAGGTCGGGGTGGCGCTCGCGGAACGTGTCGTGGGTGCCCCAGTCGAGCAGCGCGCGGAACGCGTCGCGCTCCTTCTCGGAGACGTGGGTCCCGCCGTGGACGGCGCGGGCATTCCAGACATCGATGTCGGCAGGGGCCACGTTGAGGTCGCCACCGATGACGAGGGCCTCACCGGGATCGCATGCGGCATCCAGCCAGCGGCGCGCGCGGGCGAACCAGCGGAGCTTGCCCTCGTAGAACGCGGAGTCAACGACGCGGCCGTTCGGGGCGTACAGGCTGACGACGCGGATCGGCTCGGCGCCCGGCGCCGTCACGCGGACCGAGAGCATTCGCGCTTCGTCGAGCGGGGTGAAGTCCTCCTCCTCGAGCGACACCTTCGCGCCGGCACCCGAGTTGCGAACCGGCCCGTCACCGAAGTTCGAGATCGGGTCGTCAATCGCGATCCCGTCGCGCACCGCGACGGCGACGCCGTTCCAGCGACCCTCACCGTGGTGCACGAGCTGGTAGCCCGCCATCTGGAACGGGAGCACGGGCGCGTCCTGGTCCGCGAGCTTCGTCTCCTGCATCAGCAGGACATCCGGCGCGGCGCGATCGAGCCACCACTCGACCTTCTCGAGTCGAGCGGGGAGCGAGTTGACGTTCCAGGTGGCGATGCGCATGCGATCGAACGGCTAGCGGCCGCGCATCCCCGCGATCGTCATGTCCTCCATCGGCCCGCCGCCACCGTGCTCCTCGTAGGCGAGCCCCAGCTTGGCGAACGCGTCGCGCGTCCTGTCCGGGTTCGACGTCGTGAGCATCAGCGCGCCTTCCGTGTCCTCGGCGACGCCGACGATGCCGGTGATGTTGACTCCCGCCTCACCGAGCGCATTGGCGACGCGCGCAAGCGAGCCGGGCTTGTCCTCGAGCTGGACCGTGAACCACACGTCCAATCGCGTCACCTCCTGTCGCTCGATGGTAGCCGTGGATCGCCCACCGATGGCTCGCG
>DATAIB010000114.1:0-11431 GCA_036262855.1 Candidatus Limnocylindrales bacterium | reverse complement strand
CCTCGACGCGACATACCAGTTGCGGTACTGCTGGATGGCAGGAACATGAGCGCTGACACCTGCCCGCGCGGAGCTCGAAGCCACCGTCGCGCGGCCACGCCGCGGAGCGGGAACGCCGCGTCGAACAGCGGGCCCGCGGAGCGGATCCGGCGGCGAGCCGTCGTGGTGTCCTCGACGATGAGCAGGCGAGCGACGACAGCGGTGTGCCAGCCGAATCGCTCCATTGCGACCTGCGAAGCGAGTCGGACCTTCTCGTCGAGCTTTCGGATCGTCGACTCGGCAGAGGTCACCTCGGTCTTGACCTCGATGACGAGCAGCGTCCGCGTGGGCGCATGCCACCCCAGGAGGTCGATGGAGCCCCGCGCGCCATACACGGCATAGGTGACTTCGAACTGCACCCTCCACGCGAATGCGGTGAGAACCCTGCCAACGGTCGCCCCGAGAGCGGCATGATCGGCGTCGAGCAGCCGATCGAGCTCACCCGCGCGCCAACGCAGATCGATCTCGACCCGGGCGTCCAGCGCCGCTGGGATGGCAATGACGTGCGCAAGCACCCACCGGTCTGCGTGGCCACGCTCGACCGAGGAGACCAGAGACTGCGATACCCCGGCCTTCGCGGCGAGGAACGCCTGCGTCCAGCCTCTGCGGCGGCGCAGGGCGCGGATGACGACACCGAAACGGACCAGATCCACGCCCGAAACGATCGCAGTGGGCGCTTATCTGCGGCTTACGCTGGCAGCACCGGGACCCGAGTTGGGGCAGACTTACACGCGAGCGCGAGTCCCGCGGATCGCGCGAAGCGGAGGAACAGCAGCGTTGGCAAAGGTGACCATGCCCCAGCTCGGCGAGAGCGTCGCCGAGGGGACGATCGGCAAGTGGCTGAAGCAGCCCGGCGACCACGTCGCCAAGTACGAGCCGCTCCTCGAGGTCATCACCGACAAGGTCAACGCCGAGGTCCCGTCCCCGTACGAGGGCGTCCTGAAGGAAATACTCGTCGAGGAAGGCGCCACCGTTCCGAACAACGCCGAGATCGCGGTCATCGAAGAGGCCGGGGCCGCCGCGGCGACGTCGGCATCGTCGACGGCCGCAGCTTCGACTGCCGCACCGGCAACCGCGAGCGCATCGACCGCGACAGCTGCTCCTGAGCCGGCCTCGGCGCCCGCACCCACGCCGGCCGCTCCAGCTCCGATGACATCGGCGCCTGCAGCCGCGACGAACGCGGCAGCCTCGTCGCCGATGGCATCGACTGCGCCTGTCGCCGCGAGCTCCAACGGGCCTGCCGGCTCCGACGAGCGCGCACCCCACGAGATGCCCGGCAATGCCGATGCCCGGATGACGCCGGCCGTTCGACGCCTGCTCCGCGAGCACGGCCTGACCGCGGCGATGATCGTCGGTACGGGTGGCGGTGGCCGAATCACAAGAGAAGACGTCACCGACTACGTGGAGAGCCAGCGAACGAGCGCGCCCGTCGGCAAGCAGAACGCCGCCGGTGGAGTGGCGGCTCCCGCTTCCGCATCGGCTCCTGCGACCGCAGCTCCGAGCGCGGCCCCGGGCGCCAGCGGCGCGCCAGCTCCCGCGCCGCCCGCATCAGCCCCGAGCGCCCCGCGCGCCGCGGCACCCGCGGCCCAGGCGGCACCGGGCATCGCCTTCCCCGAAGGCGCGGACGAAGTCCTCGTTCCGATGACCCAGATGCGCAAGGGCATCGCGGCGCAGATGACGCGGGCGCTCCAGGTGCCGCACGCGTACGTCCAGATGGAAGTCGACGTCACGAACCTCGTGAAGCTCCGTGACAAGGAGAAGAAGGGCTACCAGGCACGCGAGGGCATGTCGCTCAGCTTCGTGCCGTTCGTGGTCAAGGCCTCGGCCGAGGCGCTCAAGAAGAACCCGACGTTCAACGCCCACTGGACCGAGCAGGGCCTGCTCGCCAAGCGCCGCATCAACATCGGCATCGCGGTGGCCGTTGACGGCGGGCTGATCGTGCCGGTGATCCGGGACGTGGACAACCTCTCGATCCACGGCCTGAACCGGGCGATCGCCGATGTCTCCGAGCGGGCGCGCACCAACAAGCTGAAGATCGATGACTTCGGCGGCGGCACGTTCACCGTCGACAACACCGGCTGGCTCGGTACGAACATGGTCATGCCGATCATCAACGTGCCCGAGGTCGGCATCGTCACGATGGACCGGATCACGAAGCGCCCGGTCGTCGTCGAGACGCCCGACGGCGATGTGATCGGCATCCGTCCGATCATGAACATGGTCCTCGGCGTCGACCATCGCGCGAACGACGGTGCCGGTGGCGCGGCGCTGCTGCGCGACATCAAGGCTTGGCTCGAGGCCGTCGGCTCCGAGACGACGATCTACTAGGCGTCCGAGCAGGCACCGAGCACCCGACCGCCATGGCCCGCGAGCTCCCGATGTTCGAACCGCAGGGCGCCGGCCACGGCGCCGGCGGCCACGCGCCCGCCGAGCCGATCACGATCGCGATGGGCGGGGGAGCGTACGGACCGGCGGCGGACGGATCGACCGCCCTTCGTCGCCATCCCGACTGGATCAAGGCGAAGCTGCCGTCGGGCGACAACTACCACGACCTCAAGCGCCTGCTCCGCGGCCTGAACCTCAACACCGTCTGCGAAGAGGCCCACTGCCCGAACATCGGCGAGTGCTGGGACCAGCGAACCGCCACGATCATGATCCTGGGCGACACGTGCACCCGCGCCTGCGGCTTCTGCAACATCAAGACGGGTCGCCCCACCTGGTTCGACGAGGATGAGCCCCGGCGCGTCGCTGATGCGATCCAAGGCCTCGGGCTGGAGCACGTCGTCGTCACGAGCGTGGCGCGCGACGACCTGCCCGACGGCGGCGCCCATGTTTTCGCCAACACGATCTGCGAGCTGCGTGCCCGCGTGCCGGGGATGGGCATCGAGGTCCTGATCCCGGACTTCAACGGCCAGGAAGCGCCGCTGCGCGCGGTCATGGCGGCCGCACCGGACATCCTCAACCACAACCTCGAGACGGTGAAGCGCCTGCAGAAGCCGGTTCGGAAGCGCGCGCGATGGGATCGGACGCTGGGCGTGCTCGAGCGCGCGAAGGCGTACGCCCGCGAGGCGGGCACGCCGGTCCATACGAAGTCATCCCTGATGGTCGGTCTCGGCGAGACGCGGGACGAGCTGCAGGAGGCGTTCGAAGCGCTGCGGGCGGTCGACACGGACATCCTCACGATCGGCCAGTACCTGCGGCCCTCGATCAACCACCTGCCGCTGGAGCGCTACTACCACCCCGAGGAGTTCGCGGAGATGAAGGACGCGGCGCTCGTGCTCGGGTTCAAGCACGTCGAGTCCGGGCCGCTCGTGCGGTCGAGCTACCACGCCCGCGACCAGGTCCCCGGCGCGGAGCTCAAGGCGCTGCGTCGCCGCCAGGCGACGATCGACGCCGACGGCCGGATCGTGCCGCTCGCCGGCTGACGATGGTCCGCCAGCTGCCCCGAACGACCCCGCTCGCCGAGCTCCACTGTCATCTCGGCGCGGCGGTCACGCCGGCGATCATGTGGGGCATCGCCCACTCGCAGGGGATCAAGCTCCCGACGAAGGACTACTGGGAGTTCCGCGAGCTGATCACCGTCCCGACGAAGGGCTCGAAGTCCTTCGACGGCTACCTGCAGCTGTTCCACTGGACGGAGCTCATCCAGTCGTCGCCCCTCGCGGTCGAGCGCAGCGTCTACGAGGTCGTCGGCGGGGCGTACCGCAAGAACAACATCACCACGATGGAGCTCCGCTTCAACCCGATGAAGCGGAACCGCGGCGGCGAGCAGGACCTCGACCACATCATCGCGGCGGCCGTTCGTGGCATGGATCGCGCGAGCCTGGAGTACCCGGTCAAGCCGGGCCTGATCTTCTGCCTCGATCGAGCGTTCCCGTACGAGCTGAACGAGATCATCGTCGAGAAGGCGATCGCGTGGCGGGATCGAGGCGTTGTCGGCGTCGACATCGCAGGCCCCGAATCCGCGACCTTCCGCGTCGCGGACTACCGCAGGCTGATGCGCCGCGCTCGGCAGTTCGGCCTGGGCATCACGGTCCACACCGGCGAATCCGGACCGGTCGAAGAGGTGGCTCGCGTCGTCGAGCTGCTGGAGCCGGACAGGATCGGGCACGGGGTGAAGGCCGCCTACGACCCGCGGGCGATGGCGATGCTCCACGACCGCGGCGTGGTCCTCGAGATCTGCCCGACGTCGAACCTCAACACGCGCGTGGTGTCGGGCTGGGACGAGGTCCGCTGGATCATCGACACGTTCCGGCGCAACGGCGTCCGCTTCATCATCTCGACCGACGGCCCGGAGATGCTCCAGACGTACATCCGCGACGAGCTTGCGACGCTCGGGCGCCTCGGCATCCTCTCGCTCGAGGAGCAGCAGCAGCTGGCCGCAACGTCGATGGCCGCGTCATTCGTTCGGAACGTCTCGGACGTCCCGCTGACCGGGCACCTGCCGCCGACGCGGACGGCCGTGGAGCGCGAAGAGGCCTGACCCTCGGGCGGCGCCCGTGTCGGGGGCGCAGACCGAACGGTGACCGCAGCGGATTCCGCGGGATGGGCCGCCCAAGCACTGCGAACACCGCGAAACCGACCGCATGGGGCTGACCTGACGACCCTCCGACCCTACGTTGCGCGCACCAACCGAGTCGCAACGAATGGAGGACGAAGATGTCGCCACGAAACGGAATCCGCGCCGCGGTCGTCGCCGCCGGGCTGCTCGCGATCGCGGTCACGCCGGTCGCCGCCAGGCCGATGCTGTCGCTCACGATCCAGGAGGATGCGCCCTGCCACTTCGTCGTCATGTACACGTGGTCGAACATGGGCCACGGAACTGATCTGACGGCCAGGATCGAGCTGCTCTCGCTCCAGGGGCTCACCATCACCCCGCTGTCGATGTCCTCGAGCAGCCCCGTCGCGGGCAAGTATGACGAGGCCACGGCCGAGTTCACGTCGACCTCGGCGGACCTGTCCCTGTACAAGGCGCACGCCTACCTGGAGACCAGCGGCGGCACCATCATCGCGAAGACCGAGCAGTACTCGAACTACGCCTCGAGCACGCCGGAGACGTGTTCCTGAGGGCTTGGCTGCTCCACACGCGATCGCCCCGGCGGGCGGACTGAGCGATCAGTCCGCCCGTTCGGGCGTTGCCTCGGAAACCAGGTACGAGCAGCAGCGGTCCCCCGACGCGATGTGCGATTCGCGCACCACGTTGGCGCCGAGGACTTCCTGGAACAACGCGAGCTCCGCGTCGCATGGGGCGGCCGTCCGGCGCGCGATCTTGTCGATCGCGCAGTTGTGCTCCCGCAACCGAAGCGAGCCATCGTCGCCGATGATCGCGTCGGCCAGGTAGCCGCCCTCGTCCTGCAGCTGGGCCAGCACGCGGACGCGATCGGGGAGCGGCGCTCCGTCCGCGAGGCGCTCGGCCATGTGCCGGCGCGTGCGATCGCCGATCTGGCGCCGGCGGGCGGCGAACACCTGCTCGACGAGATCCTCGCCACCGACCGCTTCGATCGCCTTCACGAGGCCCGACGCAAACCCGCCGTAATCGGTCGGGAAGAGACCTTGCGCCTCGGCGGTGACGTCGTACACGTGGCGCGGACGGCCGACGCCGTGCTTCTCGGCCGCGTGGCTCACCAGCCCCGCTTCCTCGAGCGCGTAAAGCTGCTGGAGGATGCCGGTTCGGCTGGCGCCGAGGGACGCGGCCAGCCCGTCAGGCGTGGACGGACCGGACTGGCGGAGGTGCACCAGGATGTCGTGCCGGATGGCGGACGGGGAGGGCGCGCCGTTGCCGGGTCGAGGCTGCGAGATGCCCCCGACAGGCTGTCCCATGCGCCGACGGTAGCAGTCCGCCGGACGCTGTGCCCGAGGCGCGTCAGGTGCTGCCGGCGGCGTCCATCGTCGTTGCCGGAAGGTCGGCGCCGCCAGGTCCGGCAGCATCGACTCCCGCGTCCCCATCCGCGGCGTCAGCGGCGGTTTGCCCCCGACTCGGACCCGGGACGCCTTCGGTGACGCGCGGCTTGGCCCCGAGCGCCGTGGCGACCACGACCGCGACCGCGGCCAGCGCCTCGAGCCTGACCGGATCGTATGACCTCCCGTCCCGCCGGCGTCCCAGCCGGACCGCGGCGAGGGGCGAGTCCGCCGCATCGATCGGGACGGTTTCGACGGCCTGCCCTGCCCACGGCCCGGCGGACGCGACGACCGTGCCGCGGGCGTCGACGACTGCGACCGCGTCGGCACCAGTCTGGGAGCGTGCCTCGCGCGCGAGCCGCGCGGCCGCTCGGACCGGGTCGACGAGATCCAGGTGGTGCCGCAGCTCCTCGAGGTACGCGCCGTAGTCGCGCTCCTCGTACTTGAACCGGCGATCCACGAGGCTTTCGACTCGTCGGCGTACCGGCGCGTACAGGGCCACGACGAGGAGCGTCGTGACGACGGCAGCCCCATCGTTCGACGTCCCGGAGAGATCGACGAAGAGCCGCTGCGAGAACGTCGTCGCCGCAGCGAACACCCCCGCGAGAATGGCCGTCACCGCGCCGTACACGAGCGCCCGATTGACGAGCCGGTCGATCTCGTACAGCCGGTACCGCAGCACGGCGACCCCGATGGCGATCGGCACGGACGGGTAGGCAACGATCGCCGGGATCCACGCCGCGCCGTTCATGTCATCGCCCCGGATCGAAACCACCGACAGCCCGAACACGATCCCGAACAGCACCAGCGCCATCGCGGCGATCAGCCAGCGGAGCTGGAGCCGCGTCTGCTCGTCGGCGACCCGATAGCCGGACAGCAGCTTCGCGATCCCGACTCCGAGAGCCAGCAGCGGCACCAGGAATGTCGCGGTCGAGAGGATGTCCCACCAGGGGCCATCGGGCAGGAAGCCAAGGGGATTGGCGACCGCGACCTCGCTCCCGCCGTCGGTGCTGATGGCCAGGCTCGGCTGGCCCATCGCCACGATGACGGCGACCACGCCGGCCGTGAGCGCGACGAGACCCGGTCGGCGCCAGCGTCCCCGCGGCAGCTCGCCGAGCGGGAAGAGGAAGGTCAGCGCGGCGAAGCACAGGAACAGCGCCTGCGCGATCCACGCCCCGAGCCAGACGAACAGCGCGTCGATGGGGCCCAGTCCGCCTGACGTGACGGAAGCTGGGTCGAGATTCGGCGGTCGCGTGGTGCCGATGAACCCGAAGGCGATCGCGATCAGCAGCCAGCTCACGGGGTTCCGCGGCCGGCGGATGGTGAGCACCAGCCCGATGACCGCGTACGACCCGAAGAAGAGGCCCGTGAACGGGTCGGACAGGGCGAGCACGAAGCCGGCCGCCAGCAGCGCCGTCAGGGCGACGCGGGGCCCCAGCGAGAGCGTCCCGTCGTCGCGCGTCACCCGAATCCTGCGGGCCGTCGCCATGGCGCGGACTGTATCCCGGCGCCCCACGCGGCTGCTCGGCTACGATCGGTCGCATGGACTTCGACCTCGACAGCGAGCACCAGCTGCTCCGATCCACGATCCGCGACTTCATGGAGAAGGAGGTCGCGCCGGTCATCGAACGGCACGAGAAGGAGCACTCGTTCCCGATCGAGATCGTCAAGCGACTCGGCGAGATGGGCTGGCTCGGCATCCCGATCCCGGAGGACGAGGGCGGCGCCGGGATGGACACGCTCGCCTACGCGATCGCGGTCGAGGAGATCGGGCGCGTGTGGGGCTCGCTCGGGCTGATCGTCGCGGCGCACACCTCGCTCGGCTGCGGCCCGCTGCACCTCACGGGCACGAAGGAGCAGAAGGACCGGTTCCTGGTCCCGATGGCGAGCGGCAAGGTCATCGGCGCGTACGGGCTCACCGAGCCGGGTGCCGGCTCGGACGCCGGCGGCACCCGGACCACCGCGCGCTGGGAGGGCGAGGGCAGCGGCGAGTTCGAGCCCGGCGCGAGCGGCGAGTGGGTGATCGACGGCAGCAAGCGCTTCATCACGAATGCCGGCCAGGCTGGCACCTACATCATCACCGCCCGAACCGGCACCAAGGACGGCGGCGGCGCCGAGATCTCGGCGTTCATCCTGCCCGCCGACACGCCGGGCTTCCGCGTCGTGCGCATCGAAGACAAGCTGGGGCTGCATGCCTCCGCCACGGGTGAGCTTGCGTTCGACCGCTGCCGGATTCCGGCCGAGAACCTGCTCGGCGAGCGCGGCGATGGGTTCCGGACGTTCCTCAAGATCCTTGACGGCGGCCGGATCTCGATCGCGGCGCTGGCCCTCGGCATCGCGCAGGGCGCGTACGACGCAGCGGTCCCGTACGCGCAGACGCGCGAGCAGTTCGGGAAGCCCATCGGGAGCTTCCAGGGCGTGGCGTTCATGATCGCGGACATGGCAACCGAGATCGAAGCGGCGCGCAATCTCGTCTGGAAGTCCGCCTGGCTCAAGGACCAGGGCCGCGATTACTCGCTGGTCGCAGCGCAGGCGAAGCTCTTTGCCTCCGAGGTGTCATCGCGCGTGACCAACGCGGCGATCCAGGTGCACGGTGGCTACGGCTACGTGACCGAGTACCCGGTCGAGCGCTACCTGCGCGACGCGAAGCTCACCGAGATCGGGGAGGGGACGAGCCAGGTCCAGCGGCTCGTGATCGCGCGCCGGATCCTGGGGCTCAGGATCGGCTAGGTTCCCGCTCGCGCGGGGTCAGGACCCGACGATCAGCAGCCGGACGTTGATCCGGAGGTCGCCGATGCAGGTCTGCAGCGTCATGCTCGGGACGGGCTGGTCCGCGATCGCCCACCGTGAGTCGCTCGGGTCCACGACGCGCCACTGCGTGACCTCGTAGGCCGTGACGTGGCCCTTGGCATCGGCGTAGTACGCCCGCATCCCGACGTACAGGTCGCCGTGCAGATAGGCGGTATGGAGCGGCTTGAACACGCCGTACGCGTGACCCATCAGGTAGACGTTGTTCCGGCCGGCACAGCCCCATCGGTACACGAGGTTGTCCGGCTTGCGGCTGCGCGAGCACGGGAAGGCGTGCACCGACCGCGAGATGCCGAGCGACGGGATCCACACGTGGTTCGTGCCGGTGTATGGGTACTGCGCGGGCGTTGCCGGTCCTGGGGTCGTCGGTGAGGCGGGCGCAACATCAAGCTGGGTGACCACCGCCGCGACACCGGCGCTCACGATCCCCAACCCGATCGATTCGGTCAGCCGGGCGTCCAGGCGGTCGCCGAGGGGCTGGCCCTCCAACGTCGTCCGGCTGGCGGCGAGGCCGATCTGCTCGAGCCGGACGACGGCCGGCGCGAGCCGCGGATGGACCACCGGCGTCGGCGCCTGGGGCCGCACCGACCAGGGCGAGCTGCCCCCGCCGGCCGCGATGGTGATCGCGGCAAGCAGGGCGACCGGCATCGCGAGGCGTCGCGAGGTGATGGCGGTATCCACGCTTGCACGGTGCCAGCACGCGCCGGTTTCGGGTATCGCCCGTCAGTTCAGAATCGGCGCGCCGATCGGGCCCTCCCGGCCCGGTACCGATGGCACGCCGAAGCGACGAGCGGTTGTCAGCCGCCTGTTCCGGCCGCCGCCGTCAGGGCAGCCCTGATCGCGCTGCCGAAGCCGGGCGGCCACGGGCCCTGCCCGGCCAGGATGTACGGCGAAGTCGACACGATCTCGAACGTCGACGGGTCGTCGGCCCATTCCGCGACGCAGGCATCGACGTCGGGCTGGCGCTTCTCCCACGCGTCGCGGTTCCGGAAGATGTAGATCCGCAGCGTGATCGGGGTGGGCTGGTCAAGGCCCTTCGCTTCGAACCGGATCGACGTCGGGGCGAGCGTCGGGTTGTCGCAGCCATCGTCGCCGGACGTCCAGTCCTCGATGCTCACGCCCAGGCGGGCGAGCTGGCCCGACAGCTCCGGAAATGATTCCGGGCCTGCGGCCGGCGGTGACACCGTCAGGGCGCCGCAGCCGGAGAGCATTGCCGCCGCGAGGACGGTGGCCGCGAGCCAGCGCTTCATCGAGTGCCCATGCGGCGGCTCATCGCGTCGCCGCCAGCGCCTCGAACGGCGCCAGCGACGCGGGGTCGGCGAGCGCGTCCTTCGATGCGGCGATGTCAGCGCTCGCACCGAGCAGGATCCGCTTCACCGGCACCTCCAGCTTCTTGCCGGACAGTGTGCGCGGGATCGCCGGAACGCTCGTGATCGAGTCCGGGACGTGGCGCGGCGACAGGTCCTCGCGCAGGGCCACCGCAACGCGCTTCCGCAACGCGTCATCGAGTGGCGCGCCCCCGCGAACGACGACGAACAGCAGCAGCTCCCCCGGCCCGCCATCCGCGTCCTCGAGGTGGACGACGAGGCTGTCCGCGATCTCGGGCAAGGCCTCGACCACCCCATAGAACTCGGCCGTTCCGATGCGGACGCCGCCGCGCTTGAGGGTGGCGTCGCTCCGGCCCGAGACGATGCACGAGCCGCGCTCGGTGATCGTGAGCCAGTCGCCGTGCCGCCAGACCCCGGGATAGGTGGCGAAGTACGCCTCGCGGATGCGCGAGCCATCCTCGTCGCCCCAGAGCCCGATCGGCATCGATGGCATCGGCGCCGTGATGACGAGCTCGCCTTCACGCCCGATCACCGGTCGGCCCCCCTCGTCGAACGCCTCGACCTTCGCCCCGAGCATCCGGCAGCTGATCTCGCCGGCCCACACCGGCACGAGCGGCGACGGCCCGAGGAAGCCCGTGCACAGGTCCGTGCCGCCGCTCAGCGAGCCCAGCTGCGCGGATTCGGAAACTGCGTCGTGCACCCAGCGGAAGCCGGCCGCCGGCAGGGGCGCGCCCGTCGATCCGACACCGCGCAGCGCGGAAAGGTCGAACGTTCGCCCCGGTTCGAGGCCCGCCTTGCGGCAGCCCATGATGAACGGCGCCCCGAGCCCGAGGTACGTCGTGCGCGTCTCCTCGGCGACACGCCACAGCTCGCCGAGGTCCGGCCAGGCGGGGTTGCCATCGAACGTGACCACCGTCGCCCCGACCGCGAGCCCAGACACGAGGTAGTTCCACATCATCCAGCCGGTCGTGGAGAACCACAGGAACCGGTCCCCTGGCCCGAGGTCCGTGTGGAGCGCCAGCGCCTTGAGGTGCTCCAGGGTGATTCCGCCATGACCATGCACGATCGGCTTGGGCAGCCCGGTGGTGCCCGACGAGTAGAGGATGTACAGCGGGTGGTCGAACGGCACCGGCTCGAACGCCAGCGGCGCCGGCTCGGCCAGCACGTCCTCCCACGCGATGGCGCCATCGATCCGCTCGATTGCCGCAGCATCGAGGTAGGGAAGGACCACCGTCGCCGACAGCGAGGGCAGGGCGGCGCGGATCTCGGCGAGCTCCGCCATCCGGTCGATGGGCTTGTCGCCATAGCGGTAGCCATCAACCGCGAGCAGCACCTTCGGCTCGATCTGGGCGAGGCGG
>DATAIB010000113.1:0-2658 GCA_036262855.1 Candidatus Limnocylindrales bacterium | reverse complement strand
CCAGGTCGAGACACACCTCGACCCGGACGTGTCCTGGTGCGTTGCTCCCCTGGTGGACACGTTCCGCAACGTCGTCGTGGACGCGCACTTCACGGAGCACACCGCGGACGTGCGAATCGCGACGATCGTGGCCCGGTACCGGGAGGTCGGCACGCCGTTCGTGTGGTGGGTCTCGCCGTTCGACGAGCCCCACGATCTGGGCGTCCGCCTCGAGGCCGCGGGCATGGTGCTCGAAGGAACGGCGCCCGCGATGGCCGCGGACCTGCTCGACGTACCTCTGGACGAAGCGCCGCCGCACGAGCTCGAGGTGGTCCCCGTGACGGACGCCGGGACGCTCGACGAGTTCCTCGAGGTCATCGTCGCCGACTGGCTCGAATGGACCGGCGGCGAGCCGACGGACGTCCAGCAACGGACGCTCGATGCCTGGCGCCGCCAGATCCCCCCGAAGCTCGCCGAAGAGCCCGTGCCGCTGCGCTGGATCGGCCGCGTGGACGGAAAGGTCGTCGCGACGTCGCGGATCAACATCGGCGCGGGTGTCGCGGGCCTGTATGCGATCTCCACGCTGGCTGCACATCGCGGCCACGGATACGGCCGCGCGATGACGATCGCGGCACTCCGTGCGGCGCGCGACATCGGGTATCGGATCGCGGTCCTGCAGGCGAGCGACCTCGGCTACGGGGTGTACAAGCGGCTCGGCTTCCGCGACCTCTTCTCCTATGGCGTGTACATCCATCCGGGGAGCGGCGAAGCCTGAGCGCCGTTTGGTAGGCTCCCGCCAAGGATGCCCACCCGCACGTTGACCCCGGGCACGGACGTCGTCGAGCGCGCGCTCGTCGTCGATCCCGGGCAGCGCGTCCCCGGTCGCGCCGCCGCGTTCCCGCTCCGCCGTGAGGGCCCTGCGAAGCTCACCGGCGCTGCCAAGTACACCGATGACCTGGTCTTCCCGGGCGCCTGGTACGGCACCACGATCCGATCCACCGAGGCTCGCGCGAAGCTCGTTGCGATCGAGCTCGACCCGGACGTCGACTGGTCGAAGGTGGTCGTGGCGACCGCTGCCGACGTGCCCGGCGAGAACATCGTGTCCTCGATCAAGGACGACCAGCCGATCCTCGTCCCGATCGGTGGCGAGATCCGCCATCACGCCGAACCCGTGGCGCTCCTCGCCGCGGCCGATCGCGAGACGCTCCGGCAGCTGAAGTCGCGGATCACGCTCGTCACCGAGCCGCTCGAGCCGGTCTTCGATCCCGAGCAGTCGGACCACGTGTTCGCGCACTACGAGGTCAAGTCCGGCGACCTCGCGATGGGCTTCGCCGGGGCCGAGGTCATCGTCGAAGGCCGCTACACGGTGGGCCACCAGGAGCAGCTGTACATCGAGAACAACGCGATGATCGCCGTCCCGTCCGAGGACGGCGGCATGGTCATCCACGGCTCGATGCAGTGCCCGTACTACGTCCACAAGGCGATGAAGCGCGCGCTGCGACTCACGTCCGTGCAGGCGCGGGTGATCCAGGAGGAGACCGGCGGTGGCTTCGGCGGCAAGGAGGACTTCCCGTCGGTCATCGCGCTCCACGCGTCGCTGCTCGCGATCAAGGCGAAGCGCCCGATCCGGATGATCTATGAGCGCCACGAGGACATCGTGGGAACGACGAAGCGTCACCCGGCGGTCGTGCACGCGAAGTGGGGCTTCGATGCCGGCGGGCGGCTCGTCGCCCAGGACATCGAGGTGGTCATGGACGGCGGGGCGTACTGCACGCTCACGCCCGTCGTGCTGTCCCGCGGCCTGCTGCACGCCGGTGGCCCGTATCGATGTCCCAACGTCCGACTGCGCGGCCGCGCCACCCGCACGAATACGGCACCCAACGGCGCCTTCAGGGGCTTCGGCGCGCCCCAGACCGAGTTCGCCGCGGAGCTCCAGATGGCGCGAGCCGCGGAGCGCCTGGGCATCTCGCCGGCGGAGATCCGCCGGCGCAACGTCTACAGGCTGAACGACGTCACCCCGACGGGCCAGGTCCTGCGCGAGAGCGTCGCGGGCGAGGAGGTGCTCGAGCAGGCGCTCGCGGCGTCCTACTTCGAGCGGGTCCACGCCCGGACCCAGGCCGACGCCCGCGACCGCGGCGGCTCGGGAACGATCCCCTCGGGTGCGCTGCGAAGCGGCGACCGGCGGACCGCAGACGGCATCGGCGTGGCGCTCGCGTGGCATGGCGCCGGGTTCACCGGCTCGGGCGAGGTGTATCTCGCCTCCGTCGCATCGGTGGAGGTCACGGCGGAGGGGCAGATCCGGGTCCTGACCGCGAACACCGAGATGGGCCAGGGCACGAAGACGGTGTTCCCGCAGATGGTGGCAGCGGAGCTCGGCGTGCCCGTGGAGTGGGTCGAGTACGCGCCGCAGGACACGGCGCAGGTGCTCGACAGCGGGCCGACGGTCGCGTCGCGGACGGTGATGGTCGTGGGCGGGCTCGTGATCAAGGCCGCACGCCGGCTCAAGGAGGCGGTCGAGGCCCGGAGTGACGGCGTGCCGTTCCACGAGGCATTCCGCGATGACGCGCGCGCCCACGGTGCGACCCGCATCGATCAGAAGTTCGAGCCCTACCCCGGCGTCGAGTTCGACGACGCCACGTACCAGGGCGACGCCTATCCCGCGTACGGCTGGGCCGCGGC
>DATAIB010000112.1:0-5950 GCA_036262855.1 Candidatus Limnocylindrales bacterium | reverse complement strand
AGGTCGCGGACGTACACCTGCAGGGCCGTGAGCTGCTTGTCGTTGAACCGGATCCGCGGGACGTCGACGACGACGATGCTGTCGTAATCGAGCAGGTCCACCGCGTTGTCCGGGAGGGCCTCCGGGACCAGCGTGTCCACGTTCTGCTTCTCGGCCTTGAGGGCGGCCACGAGCTCCGCCGCCACGGTGTCATTGCCGGCCAGCACGAGCACCTTGGGCTCGCCCTTGACGATCGTGTTGGAGTCCGCGCGATCGTTCTGGCTGAACGTGTCCTGCGCCGCCTCGACAGTGACGCGGAACGTGTGGAACCCGGCCGATGCGTTCTTGACGGAGAACCCGACGCTCTGCGCGCCGGCCTTGAGGTCCATCCGCTTCGTGTCGACCAGCACGCCATCGACGAACAGTCGAACGGTCGCCGGCTGTGCGACGGACGACACGATCACGGCGGTGGCATCGATCGTCTCGCCGACGCGGGCGGTCGAGGGCGTGGTCAGGCGATCGACGAGCACCTCGTCGCGATCGGCGAGCCCGATGACCTTCGTCTCGACCTGGATGCCGCGCGCCGCGGCGAGGGCCGCCTCGCGCTGGCCACGACCGGTCGTGTCGTTCCCGTCCGAGATCAGCACGATGCGCTTCTGGGCGGCGTCGGGGAACAGGGCCGAGGCGAGCCGCAACGCCTCGCCGATGTCCGTCGCGCCCTTCACCGGCGCGCTGCGGAGGCCATCGATGTCGCGGACCTCCTCCGGCAGGCGCTCGACGAGCGCGTCCTTGCCGAACGCGACGATGCCTGCCTGGTCACCCTCGGGCATGACGTCGAGCGTCTGGCGGAGGAACGCCAGCGCATCCTCGCGACCCGCCTCGCCGACGCTGTCGGAGAGGTCGACGACGAACACGGTCGCCAGCCGATCGACCGGCAGCACGAGCTGGAAGCCGGCAAGCGCGAAGATCAGGGCAGACATGAGGAGCGTCCGGATCGCGAGCGCCGCGCGCCTTCTCCCGGCGCCGATGCGCCGTCGCGCGGCGATGTACGGGACGAACGTGACCAGCAAAGTTGGGACGAGAAGGAGCAGCCAGATCGGGGTTTCGAAGCGGATGCCCATCAGCGCGACCTGGCGCTGGGGGGCGTCGTGCGGGCGGGCGTGGCGTCGCGGTTGCGGAGTCCGCGCCACAGTCGCGTGACCGCGTCGCGGTGGTAGACGAGCCACTCGAGCAGCAGCACCGCGATGACCACCAGCACCACCAGGACCCACAGCTCATCGCGGGCCATCGGCGTCGCCGCGCCGGCTCCCGTGCCCGGGGCGGCGGAGGCGCCCGGCGCCGCACTCGGAGCTGCGGTCGGCGTGGGCGCAGGGGTTGCGCCGGATGCTCCGGGTGCCTGCGAGGCGTCGCCTGATCGGCCGAGGGCCTCGATGGCCGCCACGGAGCCCGGCGCGATGTTCGACTCGCCTGCATCGAACAAGTCGACGGCGAACCGGATCGGGGCGTTCGGATCCACCGGCGGCGCCGTCGGCACGGGAGTGGGCGACGCGCCGGGCGCCAGCGTCGGCGGCGGTCCGGACGTGCCCGGTGTCAGGGCGCCCGGGGTCTCGCCGGGGGTGGGCGCGCCCGACGGCGCCGCCGTCGCATTCGGGAACACCGCTGCGGCCGAGTACACGCCCAGCAGGTCTGTCTGGCTGAAGACCACGGTTGGGGCTCCCGCGGTCGCCGGCACCAGGTCGACCGTGCTGCCATCCGGCCGGGTCACCACCACGGACGACGCGCCGGACGGGACCGGGAGGGTGACCGGATCGCCCGGCGCGAGCGCGTCGGACGGCGCGGCCGACCCGCCGAGCAGCTCGCCGGACAGGTTGGCCATCAGCAGTGGGAACGCCACCTGGAGCGGCAGGTCGGAGCTCCGCGGCAGGAACGCCAGCACCCCGGCCTTGCGGCCGTTCAGCTCACCGACGTAGAGGAGCGGCGCGCCGGCGGGCCCCGGGATGACCGAGCGCGCCCATGTGGGCAGCACGAGCTTCGCGGCCTTGCCGATGTGGACGCTCGAGAGGTCGACGTACTTGAGGATCGGCTCGTCCGCCGACGTCGTCCCGATCCCGGGATCCGTCAGCGTCCCCGCGACCTCGCCCAGGTCGCTGGAGCTCGGCGGCGCGACGGCGAGGATGGCGGCGTTCGGCAGCTCCGGGGGCAGGAAGCCCTCGAAGATGATCAGGTCGAAGAGCTCGGGGTGCGTGTCCGGGCCGTACTTGTCCGGTGCGACGCCGTAGAGCTCCGTGTTCGGGAGGTACGTGAGCGCGGTCTCGAGGTACGGGTCGCCCGCGCCGACGAGGAGCACGCGCCGGAGTCGGTCGGGCGGCACGACCGCCCACGCCCGGTCATCGAGCGAGAGCGCATCGGGCTGGTCGGTCTCCGGCTCCGTCGACGGGTTGGTGAGCCGCACCTCGACCACCGAGACGGTGCGCGGGACGTCGTCGATGATCGCCTCGGTGCGTGTCTGCGCATCGAGCGGCGGGAGGTCGCGCGACTCGATCAGCACGCCGTCGCCGTAGACCTTGAGCGTCCGCTTCGCGGGCTCGAGGTCCAGATTCGCGATGCTCACGAACACGGACCTGGTCACGCCCGATGAGGACGGCCGGACCGCAAGCGCCACGATCGCCTGGTTCTTCCGCTCCCGCCCGACCTGGATGACCCTGATCTCGTGGTTGACGGACGCGGTCGGCTTGCTGGCGAGCGCCGCGTCCGTGGCGACCAGGATGTCGGCGTCGCCCGCGCGCGCCGCGAGGGCATCCGCGAGGTTGAGCGCATCACCGAGGTCGCCCGTCGACGGTGAGACCGTGATCGAGTCGATCGCCGCGCGCACCCGACCCAGATCGGTCGTGCCGTTCACCACCACGCGCGCGGTTCGGCCCGCCGCAATCACGCTCACGGTGCCGCCCGCCGGCAGCTCCTTCAGCGCGTCGAGGACCTTGTCCTTTGCCTGCTCGAGCCGCGTCGGCGGCGTGTCCGTCGAGGCCATGCTCGCCGATGTGTCGATCACGACGACGACGTCGCCCGCGAGCCCCGCCGGCCGCTCGAAGAAGGGACGCGCCGCGAGAATCGCGAGCAGCGCAACGAGCAGCAGCTGGAGCAGGAGGAGCAGCGAGCGCCGGAGCTTCTGCCACGGCGCGTTCGCTTCGACGTCGGTCAGGAGGCGTTTCCACAGCAGCGTCGACGGCACGACCTGCTCATCTCGGCGCAGCTTGAGCAGGTACATCGCCAGCACGACGGGCAGGAAGACGAGGCCGACCAGCGCAAGCGGGGAGAGGAAGCTCACGCCAGCACCCGGCGTCGCCTGAGCTCCGCAAACACGAGATCAGCGAGCGGCACGTCCGTGGAGAGCGGCACGTACGTCGCGCCGCGCTTGCCCGCGAGCTCGGCGAAACCGTCCTGCCACGCGGCGAGGCGCTGCTTGTAGTCGTCGATGGTTGCGAGGTCCACGGTGACATCGAGGCCGTCCCCGGACTCGACGTCGACCAGGCGCATGTCGCCTTCGAGCTGGGGATCGAGCTCTTCGGGGGAAAGGACGTGCAGGATGATCAGCTCCGAGCCGGTCGCCGCCAGCTCGCGGATCACCTTGTCGGCGCCGGGATCCAGCAGGTCCGAGATCAGCACCACGACGCCGCGGCCGCTGAGCTGCGCGCCGGCGTGACGCGCCGCGACCAGGAGATCGGTCGCGCCGTCGGCCGCGGGCATCCCGGACAGGGCAGCCAGCAGCCGGAACACGCGGCCCGAGCCGCGCAGCGCGACCTGCCGCCTGCCTGCGCGCCCCGCGAGGGCCGTGACCGCCACGCGATCCTCCGATGCGAGCCCGATGTACCCGAGCGCCGCGGCGGCGCGCTTGGCGAACAGCAGCTTCGCCGGCGTCCCGGCCGCCATCGACGCGGAGCAGTCGATGAGGAACGAGATCGTGACGTCCTCTTCCTCGACGTACAGCTTGATGAACAGCTTCTCGAGCCGGGCGAGCACGTTCCAGTCCAGCTGGCGCAGGTCGTCCCCGAGCGAGTAGTCCCGGAAGTCCGCGAACTCGACCGACTGGCCGCGCTTCACGGAGCGACGCCCGCCCTTCAAGCCGCCGCGGACCGGCTTCTTCATCACCAGCAGCAGCCGCTCCAGCTGGCGCAGGAAGCCCTCGTCGAACACCGTCGGGTCGACGGCCGATGGCAGGAACGCCGGCTTCTCCGGGCGCTGGGCGGCAGGCGCGGGATCTGGGGTGACGACCTGGTCCGTCATCGCTTGGGTCGTGGCCGGTGCGCGCCGTGGCGCGAGCCGGCCGGCTCACTATTCGACGGTGGGTGCGGCGACGGAATCGAGGATCGACCGAACGACCGCCTCGGGCGTGATGCCCTCGGCCTCGCCCTCGAAGTTGAGGATCACGCGGTGCCGCAGCGCGGGCAGGGTGACGGCGCGGATGTCGTCGATCGAGACGTTGAACCGGCCGTCGAGCAGCGCGTAGATCTTGCCCGCGGTGACGAGCGCCTGGGCGCCGCGTGGCGACCCGCCGTAGCGCACGTAGTCGCGGACGAGCTGCGGCGCGCGCGGCTGGTCGGGATGCGTGGCGGCGAGGAGGCTCACCGCGTACGCGGTGACGTGCGGCGCGATGGGCACCGCTCGCGCGAGCTGTTGCATCTCGACGATCTCGGCCGCGTTCGCGATCTTGGACGCGGTCGGGGCAGCGGCGCCCGTCGTTCGATCGATGATCGCGACGAGATCCTCTTCCGACGGGAAGGGGACCATGACCTTGAACAGGAACCGGTCCAGCTGCGCCTCGGGGAGGGGATACGTGCCCTCCATCTCGAGCGGGTTCTGGGTCGCGAGGACGAAGAACGGCGGCTCGAGCTTGTACCGGTTGCGCGCGACGGTGACCTGGTGCTCCTGCATCGCCTCGAGCAGGCTGGACTGCGTCTTCGGCGTCGCGCGGTTGATCTCATCGGCCAGGACGAGATTGGCGAAGATCGGGCCGGACTGGAACTTGAAGACCCGCTGGCCACCCTCCTCGACGAGGATGTTCGTGCCCGTGATGTCGGCCGGCATGAGGTCCGGCGTGAACTGCACGCGGTTGAACGAGCAGTCGATGACATCGGCGATCGTTCGGACGAGCATCGTCTTGCCGAGCCCGGGCACGCCCTCGAGGAGGACGTGGCTGTTGGCGAGCAGGCCCGTCATGGTCTGCCGGACGAGCTCGCGCTGGCCGACGATGACCTTGCCCACCTCGCGCTCGATCGCGGCGGCGCGCTCGGCGAACGCCTCGGGCGCGAGGTGCGGAGCGGCGGGAGCCGTCGTGCCGGGCGCCGTGGTCGTGTCCATGCGTTCCTCCGTCGACCGCGAGGCGGTCAGTTGCTGGGATCGAGCGAGCTGAAGTAGTCGCGCACGAAGTCCCGCGCCGACAGCGGCAGGTACCCGCGATCGAGCGTGGTCATCGCGTAGCTCTGGAACGCGGAGAACACCTGCTGGTAGTTGACGTACGAGCCGGGATCCACGCCCGCGCCCTGCTGGTTGCCCTGCTGGGTCTGGCCGTCACCACCCTGGCCGCTGATGTACGACGGATCGCCCGGCTGCCCGAGGCGTCCGAACGGCGCGAAGATGTTGCTCAGGTCGCCGCCGAGCGTCGACGGTCGATTGGGGTTCGTCGGGCCGCCGAGGTTGGTCGTGCCGCCGAAGCCCGAGCCGAGGTAGGAGGCATTCGAGCCGCCGCCACCGATCGAGCCGGAACCTTGCCCCTGCCCCTGACCCTGACCCTGACCTTGCCCTTGGCCTTGACCCTGGCCTTGCCCTTGGCCTTGACCCTGGCCTTGACCCTGCTGCCCCTGACCCTGTTGGCCCTGACCCTGCTGCCCTTGCCCCTGCTGCCCTTGCCCCTGCTGGCCCTGGTTGCCCTGGCCCTGGTTGCCCGCGTTCGCGAGATCGCGGCCCGCCTGCTGCA
>DATAIB010000111.1:0-4417 GCA_036262855.1 Candidatus Limnocylindrales bacterium | reverse complement strand
AGCCTCGAGGTCCGGCGGAAGGCGCTCGCCGCGTACCGCTCGTATGCGCGGTCCGTGGTGGAGCTCATGCGCCTCCCGCGCCTCAGCAACGAGGAGGCGGCGGCGCTCGTCGACACCTCCTCGCTCCTGCCGCTCGAGGCGTACTGGAAGCAGAGCGGCAAGGGCCTCATCCTCACGACCGCGCACATCGGCAACCTCGAAGGTGTGGCTCGCGGGATCGCGCGCCACGGCTGGCCGATCGCGGCGATCGCCGACGACTCGTCGTTCCCCGAGCTGTTCGAGCTCCTGAGCAGGCAGCGCAGCGACTGGGGCGTGAAGATGATCCCGTGGCGCAACCTGCGCGACCTGTTCGGCGTGCTGCGCCGGAACGAGGTGCTGGCGCTCATCGTCGATTGGGGCTACAAGGCCGACGACATCCCGGTCCGCCTGTTCGGGGAATGGACGACGCTCCCCGCCGGGCCCGCCGTGCTCGCCGCGAAATCAGGCGCGTCGCTCGTGCACATCGCCGTGCGCCGATCGGATGACCGCAAGGGCTTCCAGGTCACGTGGAGCGAGCCGGTGCTGGTCACGTCCACGGAGCCGGCCGAGATCCAGCGCGCCACGCAGCTCGTGGCGGACGCGCTCCAGGCCACGATCGCGGCGGCCCCCGAGCAGTGGTACAGCTTCAAGCCACAGTGGCCGCCGACCCCGGCAGAGAAGGCTGCGCTGGCCGAGCGGGCTGCTGCCGTCGCCGGGGCGCCTGCCAGCTCATGACCGACGTGGCGTCGACCGTGTCGGCCGCCCCTGCGGCGGAGCGCCGCGGGACCAGCCTGCGTGCGGGCCTCGTCCGCGCCGCGAGCTGGCTGGCCTGCCGGCTGCCCGAGGGCCCGCTGCTCGGGCTTGCAGACCTCGTCGGTCGGGCGTGGTTCCAGCTCGCCACGGATCGCCGGCGCCGCGCCCGCCGGAACCTGACCCGCATCGTCCGGTGGATGGCCGACCACGACCTCGGCTCGCCGGAGGTGCGCGCCGCGGCGGTCGATGGCCGGGCGCTCACCCGCCTCGTCCGCGAGGCGTTCAAGTTCTCCGCCCGCTACTACGTGCAGCTCGCTCGCGCGTCGATCGTCGACGACGCCTACCTCGCGCGATGGCTCGTGATCGAGACGCCGGAGATCCTGGATCAGACGCTCGACACGCCCGGCGCGCGGCTGTTCGTGGGCATGCACATGGCCTGGTACGAGCTGCCCGCAATCATGGCCGCGAAGCGTCGCGGTGCGCCCACGATCGTTCCGTCCGAGACGCTCGCGGACCCGGCGATGCAGGCGTACATGGTGCGGACCCGGAACCGGATGGGCCTCGAGCTGATCGAGCTGTCCAGCGCGAAGCGAGTCCTCAAGCAGGCACTCCTCGACGGCCGGATCGTGGGGCTGCTCGGCGACCGCGACATCACGGGCGGCGGCATCGACACGGAGCTCTTCGGCGCGCCGGCGCCGCTCGCCGTTGGGCCCGCGCTGCTCGCGATGGATACCGGCGTCACCCCGCACGTCTTCGGCGTGTGGCGCGACCACGGCGGTGTGTACCACGTGAGCGCAGAGGCGATCCCGATGCCCGCGGAGGGCACGCGACGAGAGCGCGTGACCGCGTACCTCGCGGCGGAGGCCCGTGCCTTCGAGCAGCACATCGCCCGCGCACCGGAGCAGTGGCTCGCGATCTTCCATCCGATCTGGCCTGACCTCGAGGCGGACCGAGCCGCGAAGGCGCGGCCATGACCCATCGGCTCGGGCGCGCGGACCTCCACATCCACACGATGGCGTCGGACGGCACCGCCAGCGTCGTCGACATCCTCGATCACGTCGAGCGCACGACGGAGCTCGACGTCATCGCGATCACCGATCACGAGCGCATCGATGCCGCGATCGCGGGCCGCGCCATCGCCCGCGATCGCGGCCTCCGCTTCGAGGTCGTCGTCGGCGAGGAGGTCACGACGCTCGGCGGCCACCTGCTTGCGCTCTGGATCGAGGAGCCGATCCGGCCCTTCCGATCGCTGGGCTCGACGATCGCCGCGGTGCACGACCAGGGTGGCATCGCGATCCCGGCGCATCCGCTGGTGCCCTACCCGCTGTGCGCGCAGGGCTTCCTGCTCCGACGCCTCGCCGCGGGCAAGCCGCGTTTCCGGCCCGATGCGCTGGAAGCCTTCAACCCGACGACGCTCGGGCGGCCGTGGCACTCGCGCGTCGTCCGCTTCGCGGATGAGCTGGGATTTGCGAAGGTCGGGAACTCCGATTCGCACGCGCTCGACGCGATCGGGTCCGGGTACACGACATTCGCCGGGCACACGGCCGAGGACCTGCGCGCGGCGATCCTCGCCGGCACGACCCATCACCACGGGACGTTCCACGCGACGGTGGGGCAGCTCGGGACGTTCGGGCAGCAGCTGCGCAAGTACGGCCGCGACGCCAAGGCGAACGTCGGTGGTGTGATCCGCCGCGACGGCACGCGCCGCGACCTCGGCTACCCACCGGAATACGCAGCGACGGCCCGCGAGGAACCGCGATGAAGATCGGGCTCGTCACGCCGTACGTGTATCCGCTCCCGGGCGGCGTGAACCAGCACGTCCGGTACCTGTACGAGAACCTGCGCCTCCGCGGGCACGACGTCCGGATCATCTCCACGAAGCACGGCGTGCAGCGCGCCTCCGACGGCGACGTCATCCGCATCGGGCGCGGGTTCTCGCTGCCGGCGAACGGCTCCGTGGGCACGATCACCGTCTCGCCCCGCTTCCTCAGCCAGGTGCGGGACGTCCTCGAGCGCGAGCAGTTCGACCTGCTCCACTTCCACGAGCCGTTCGTGCCGTTCCTCTCCCTGGTCGTGCTCGGCCTGTCGAACAGCGTCAACGTCGCGACATTCCACGCGTTCGGCGGATTCTCTCCGGCGTACTCCATCGGCTCGAAGCTGATGGGCCCCGGCATCAACCGGATCCACGGCAGGATCGCGGTCTCCGCGGCGGCCCGGCACTTCATCGACCGGTTCTTCCCGGGCGACTACAAGGTCATCCCCAACGGCGTCGATGTCGGCCGGTTCGAGCGCGCCGTCCCGATCGCGCGCTGGCAGGACGGGACCAAGAACATCCTGTTCGTCGGTCGGTTCGAGCCCCGCAAGGGCCTCCTCGAGCTGCTCAAGGCGTACCGGATCCTGCGGAAGACCGGCTGCCAGTGCCGGCTCCTCGTGGTCGGTGGCGGCCCGCAGGAGAAGGAGATGCGGCGGTACCTGATGACCCGCAAGCTCGGCGGCGTCGAGTTCCTGGGCCGGGTCAGCGACGACGAGCGCGATGCGCTGTTCAAGACCGCGGACATCTACTGCTCACCGGCAACCGGCCGGGAAAGCTTCGGCATCGTGCTCCTCGAGGCGATGGCCGCCCGCACGGCGATCGTGGCCAGCGACATCCACGGCTACAAGGGCGTCGTCCGCCGCGGCCGCGAAGGGCTGCTGGTGCCGCCCGGCAAGCCGAAGGCGATCGCCGGTGCGCTGGCTCACCTGCTCGGCGACGACGAGCTCCGCGAGCGGATGGCCGCATCCGGCCTCGAGCGCGCGCAGGAGTTCAGCTGGGAGCGGGTGACCCAGAAGGTCGAGGACTACTACGGCTTCGTGATCCGCCGCCTCGCCGCCCAGGGCCAGCTGCCCGAGGGCTTCCACGCCGAGGTGCCGCCCTCGCCGCGAGTCCCGACGCCGGTCTAGGCCCCGAACCTCGGTCGAGGTCCCCGAACCTCCGCTAGGCCCCGCCGACGCCCGCCTGGGCGTCGTCACCGCCGGCGAGGAGATCCCGGCGTCGCTCCGCGAGGGCGATCCGCCACGACCAGGCGCTGTACGCGATCACCACCGACGTGAACGTCAGCACGGCGAGGAGCACCCCCGGCCCGAGCGCGAGCAGCGGCGGCGCGGCCGCGCGCTCGTCCGTGTTCACCCAGAACTGGAAGGGGTACAGGTAGCTCGGCAGGAAGCCCTGGTAGGCGTTGTGGAGCGCCGACGGGAGCGGCAGCGCCGAGATGTTCGGATACCAGAGCACGAACCAGAACAGCATCGCGACGAGGGCGCCCAGCACGAATCGACGCGCGTCGCGGGCCGTCGCCACGTATGCCGCGACCGGCGAGAGCGCGATCAGCACGAACAGCGCGATCGGCTCCACGGGGATGCCCTTCAGGTGGAATCCGTCGGTGTCCTTCAGGATCGCGGACACGGCGAGGAACACGGCGGTGGTCAACACCGCGATCACCCCGACGCGCACCCATCGATTGCTGGCGTTGATGCCGAACCATGTCGGCCCGCGGCCGTCCGCGCCAGCTTGGGCGTCCCGGTCGGCGTCGTCATCCGTGAGGGACAGGAGCTCGCGCAGCAGCAGCAGCACCCCGACGCCCACCACCACCGCGATCGCGATGGCGCGCGG
>DATAIB010000110.1:0-3636 GCA_036262855.1 Candidatus Limnocylindrales bacterium | reverse complement strand
GCTCGACGACGAGCGCCGCTCCAGGCGCGAGCTCCGGGATGGCACGCCCGAGGTCGGCGGGCGTGCCGTCGAGACGGAGGTTGCCGAACGAGTCGACATAGACGACGCCGGTGTCCAGCCGGCCCTCCGACGCCACCGCGTGCGGCAGGTCGAGGCGGACAAGCTCACCGGGATCGAGCGCCGCGCCGACGTCCTCGAACGCGCCGCCGACGGCGAGGTGGGCCGCCACCGGCGCGAAGATGTCGCGGCCATGGAACGTCGCGCTCGTGACGGGCAGCATCCAGTCGCGGTTCTCCAGGAGCCGCGCCTCGCGGATGCCACCGAGCCGCTCGGCGGCCGGGATGAGCAAGCCATTGTCCGGCCCGATCAGCACATCGCCGCGCGCCGCCAGGATGCCGACGGGCCGGCGCGACGTCCCGACGCCCGGGTCGACCACGCCGACGTGCGTCCCCACCGGGAGCCACGGCAGCGCGGCGCGAAGGAGGTACGCGCCGTCGCTGATCGCGAACTTCCGAACGACGTGCGAGATGTCGACGATCTGGGCGTCGCGGGCGATCGAGAGCATCACGCCGCGGCAGATCGCCGCGGGGCCGTCGAGGCCGAAATCCGTCAGGAAGCCGATCACGGGCCGTTCGCGCATGCCGGAATCGTAGGGAATCGGAACGGCGCCCGGAGGAGATCGGGCGCCGTTCCTGGTGCGCTGCGAGCAGAGGGGAGGAGATCCTCGCTCGCGGATGGATTCGCGGGTCCCGCAGCGGTGCAGCCGCCGCGGGACTGGTTCAGGGAGTCGGTGGATCGATGACGTGGGTGCCGCCCGCTCGGAAGCGGCGGCGATCGTGGATGGTCGTGCGGCGCGATGGGTGGTGGGGGTTCGGGTGGCGTTCGCCGCGCCCGATCCGAGGCGCATCGGTCGCGGGTGCATCTGCCGACGTGGCAAACGAAGACGCATCGACCCTGCCGGCGGCAGCTCGCAGGTCCGCCGCGTGCGCGATCCGGCGCCGCACGATGGCCTCGACCTCCGGCAGCGTCCAGTGGAAGTCGGCGCTCGGCAGCCCGTGGAGGAACGCAGTGAGATTCGCCGCCTCGCCGGCCTCGAGGCCGCGAGCGAGGAGCGCCCGATACGTCGCCTTGAGGCTCCGCTCGACGCTCTGGTCCCCTGGATCGGAATAGCTGTCCATTTCGGTAGGGCGATGGTCGGATTGGTGCAGTCCGGTGACGATGACCCATCGGTACCGGGTGGACCGGTACTTGCGCGGACGCGACTCGTATCCTCCGCGGGTGGACGAGTTCGACGACCTCGATCGGGAGGACGAGCGGGAGCCCGGGAAGCGCGACCGGGCCGCGCGGCTCGTCCGCGTTGCCGCGCTGCTCCAGGGCAACCCGGACGGCCTGCGGCCGAAGGAGATCGCCGAGCGGCTCGGGATGTCCGTGCGGAACGTCTACCGCGACCTTCGAGCGATCGACGGCGAGCTCAAGATGGGGACCTGGGCCGAGGGTGGCCGGTGGGGCATCCTGCCGGGCGCGTTCCTGCCGCCGCTCAAGCTGACCTTGAGCGAGGCGATGGCCGTATTCCTCGGCGCGCGGCTCATGGTCCGCTACGCCGACAAGTACGACCCCGACCTCGCCTCGGCCTTCGAGAAGCTCGCGGCCGCGCTGCCCGACACGCTCCGCGAGCACGTCGCCCGCAGCCTCGACGTCCTCCAGGACGCGCCGCTCGACGCCGCGTTCATCGACCACGTCCGACTCCTGACGAAGGCGTGGGCTGATCGGAAGGTCGTCGACATCGAGTACGAGGGCGCCGCCTACGAGGGCCGGCCGGGCGAGCGCAGCCGGCGCATGGTTCGGCCGTTCCTCATCGAGCCGTCGCTGCAGACCCATGCCCTGTACCTGATCGGCTGGGACGAGGACCGTTCGGGGATGCGGACGTTCAAGATCGAGCGCATCCGGGACGTCCGAGTGACGGCCCGCTCGTTCGAGCCGCCCGAGGGCGCGACGCTCGAGCGCGACCTGCGGCGAGGCTGGGACATCATCGCGGACCAGGAGCCTGTCGAAGTCGTGGTCCGGTTCGGACCGGCGGTCGCGGATCGCGTGGCGGAGACCGTGTGGCACCCGGACCAGAAGGTGGAGCGCGGCGCCGACGGCAGCCTCGTCTGGCGCTCGACGGTGAGCGGCGTCATCGAGATCCGGCTGTGGATCCTCTCGTGGGGCGAGGACGCGGAGGTCCTGCAGCCAGCCGAGCTGCGGGCGCAGGTCGGCGACATCCTCCGGCGGGCCGCGGAGCGATACGCGAGCTAGGCGCTTCCGGCGCGGGCTGGTACGAACGGTGGTGCGCGGCGACACCACGATTCGGCGAGACAGGGCAAACTAGGACGATCTCGCCGCTCGCCTCCATCGCGAGCCGACCCGAGGATGGCCCAATGGTTCGACCAAGCCCTCGCGGCCGCGCGTTGCGCCACCTGCTGGCGATCTCCGTGCTTGCCGCCGTGTTTGCCACCGCGATCGGCCCCGTCGCGCACCCGGCCACGGCCTCGGCCGCGACGCCGGATGCCATCGAGGCGAAGCTCCTCACCCTGATCAACGACGCACGCACGTCGCACGGCCTCGTGCCGTTCCGTGGCTGGTACAAGCTCGCGAACCTCGCCGGCGATCGCGCCGCCACGATGGCAAAGAACCAGGTGATGGCCCACCCGAGCTGCTTGACCTGCGTGTTCACGAGCTACGGCATCCCCTACTACCGGGCAAGCGAGGTGATCGCCTGGAGCTCGTACCCCGACGTTGCACAGACGGTCTTCAACGCCTGGAAGGCGAGCTCGATCCACTGGGCGATCCTGATGAGCACCTCGCTCAACTACATCGGCCTCGGGGCAGCCGTGAGCTCGAACGGCCGGACCTACGTCTCCGGCGACCTGAGCGAATCGAAGGACCATACGAACCCTTGGGCGAAGATGAGCGGCGTCGCTCGAAGCGGCACGACCGTGTCGTGGTCGTGGACCGGGGCCGACACCAGGCTCCAGACCCACACCGCCGGGCTGAAGAACTTCGACGTGCAATACCGCGTCGGCAGCGGCACGTGGACCACCATCAGAACGGGCACCACCGCGAAGTCGCTCTCGCTCGGGAGCCGGGCGCACGGCCACTACTACGGCCTTCGCGTGCGCGCCCGGGACAACCTCGGGTACCTCTCGGCGTGGAGTGCCGAGATGCGGATCTGGGTGCCCTGAACCGTGCGTGCCGGTGCCGCGCGTTGACCCGCAGCACCACGAATTGGCGCGGCTCGCCCGCGGCAGGACTTTTGCACCAGTGGCCCGCGCACGAGCGAACCGGAGGATGAGCCCCATGGATCGACATCGCCGCCTCGCGCTCGTCGGCGCGCTGGTCGCCGTCGTGGCGACCGCGCTTGGACCTGGTGCTCATCCGGCGCCCACGGATGCCGCCACGACCCTGAGCCCCACACCGGATGCAGTCGAGACGACCTTCATCAACTGGATCAACGGCGTCCGGGCGAGCAAGGGCCTCGTTCCGCTTCGCGTGCACCCGGGCCTCGTGAAGATGGCCGGCGACTGGGCCGCGCACAGTGCGTCGACGGCGGTCCTGTCCCTTCCGAGCTGCATGTCCTGCATGCTCACCAGCTACGGC
>DATAIB010000109.1:0-2617 GCA_036262855.1 Candidatus Limnocylindrales bacterium | reverse complement strand
GTCGTCAGTCGGTCGACCGATCGAACGGGCACACGCCGTGCCGGATCGACTGGCAAAGGCGATCGCCCGCCGGCTCGACGGCGACCGCCACAACTCGATCCCGCTCGACCTCCGCGGCCACACGCCGTTCGAGGTGATGGTCTGGATGAAGGCACTCGAGATCCCGCGCGGCGAGGTTCGGCCGTACGGCTGGATCGCGGCCGAGATCGGCAAGCCGAAGGCGGTTCGCGCCGTCGGCACCGCGCTGGCGCACAACCCGGTCCCGCTCGTCGTGCCGTGCCACCGCGTGGTCCGGAGCGACGGGATGATCGGCAACTACTCGATGGGCGGACCGTCAGCGAAGCGGCGGGTGCTCGCCGCCGAAGGCCTGGATCCGCAGCGGCTCGAGGCGGACGCCGCGGCGGGCCGCCGCTGGACCGGCTCCGACACGACCCACATCGTGTGCCACCCGACCTGCCGCGACGCGAAGCGCGTCACCGATCGTCATCGCGTGCACTTCCCGAGCCTCGCGGCAGCGGCGGCGGCGGGCTATCGGCCGTGCATGCACTGCCGCCCGGCCTGGTACGCGGCAGCTGCGTAGGTCGATCCGACCCGGACCAAACGAATCCCGTTTGGCAACCATCGCCGGCAGGTCCTGCGATATAGTCGGTTGACTTTGGACCAATCGACTATGCCAAAAGCGCGTGGCGGGGCCGCGCTGTGGATCAACATGGCGATCATCTACGTCGTCTGGGGGTCCACGTACTTCGGGATCGCCGTGGCGATCGAGACGATGCCGCCGTTCCTCATGGCGGCGATCCGGTTCGCGATCGCCGGGCTGATCCTCATCGCCTGGGACCTGCTGCGGAACCCGAACGCGCGGCGCATGCCGACCCGACGCCAGCTCATCGACAGCTTCATCGTCGGCGGCCTGCTGCTCGGCATCGGCAACGGGTTCGTGGTGTTCGGCGAGAAGACCGTGCCGTCGGGGATCGCCGCGATCCTCATCGCGATGATGCCGCTCTGGTTTGCGATCCTCGGCTGGCTGTACTTCCGCGACAGGCTGCCCAAGGTGGTTGCGTTCGCGATCGCGGTCGGGTTCGCGGGCACGGCGCTGCTGATCTGGCCCTCGGGCGCCGGCGCGAACTCCTTCGAGCCGATCGGGATCGTCATCCTGCTGCTCGCTCCGCTCGGCTGGGCGCACGGCTCCCTGTACTCGATCAAGAAGGCGAGCCTGCCCCCGAGCGGCTTCACGGCGTCGGGCCTGCAGATGCTCGCCGGCGCGATCGTCACCGGCATCGAGGCGTTGATCGCCGGCGAGCCGTCGCAGTTCCACCCGGAGTCGATCTCGCAGGCGTCGATCCTCGCGATCGTCTACCTCGTCTTCATCGGCTCGATGCTGGCGTTCACCTCCTACGCGTGGCTGCTCAAGAACGCGCCGCTGTCGCTGATCGGCACGTATGCGTATGTGAACCCGGTCGTCGCGGTGTTCCTCGGCAGCGTGTTCCTGCACGAGCAGATCACCGTTCGAACGATCATCGCCTCCGCGATCATCCTCGTCGCCGTGGCGATCATCGTGGCGGTCCGTGCGCGCCTGGCGAGCAACGGCCAGGCGATCGAGGGCACCGAGGCGTCCGACGAGGTCGGCAGCCCGTCGTTCCGGCCGGCGGCCGAGTAGCGCCTCGGGCTCCCGCTAGCCCTTCGCTTCGGCGAGCACCGTCCGGCTGACGCGCCGCGCCATCGTCATCACGCCGACCATCGGGTTGACGCCGATCCCTGTCGGGAACGTCGAGGTGTCCGCCACGTAGAGGCCGGGCACGAGCTCGCCGCTCGTGTCGCGCCGGACGCGGCCGCGCGAGTCCGCGGGATGCGTCTTCGGGTCCGAGCCCATCCGGATCGTGCCCATCTGGTGGGCCGACGCGATCGTCCCGCGGTGGGGCCGGAAGTCGGTCGCGGCCAGCTGCTGCTCGAACGCGGCGAAGCGGCGCGATTCGTCGCCTCCCCCATCGACGCGATGCCGCGGCATCGGATGGCCGATCGAGAGCAGCTCGCGCGCCCCACCGGCCCTGGCGAGTCGGGCCATCGACACGAGCGCGTGCCGCGCGGTTTCGATGCCGGCGCTGTCGAGCCGGTAGTCGATCCGGACGCGACCGGCGCGGGTCAGGGTCGTGCGACCCTCGCCGCCGTCGCGGGTGACGGCAATCAGCGGCGAGAAGTGGCGAGCCTGCGCCATCCAGTCCGCGTGGGCCGCCGCGCCCTCCCAGGGCAGGATCAGCGCCATGAGGCCGAGGTGGCCGGGCGCGGACTCGATCACGTACCGCCGGTGCTCGACCGCGTCGTGGCTGAACTGCATCGACCGGACGGCCTGCATCGCGCCGCGCCACATGTCGACCGGCTCGTCGTGGATCGCCCCGATCACGGGCACGGGATGGAGGCGCAGGTATCGACCGATCGACGGGTGACCGATCGACGACGCCTGGAGGATCGACGGGCTCCGCAACGCCCCGGCCGCCAGCACGACCTGCGGCGCCTTCACCATGAACCAGCGCGGCTTCGTGGCGATCGGCGCGGTGTCGTCCATGGGTGCGAGCGTCCCGAGCACGCCGGTCACGGGCCCGCCTTCGTGGCCACCCACGAG
>DATAIB010000108.1:0-6553 GCA_036262855.1 Candidatus Limnocylindrales bacterium | reverse complement strand
GGGCGCGTGCGGGTTGCTGCTGCTCCGCGCGCGGGCCCTCAACGGGTTCCTGCTCGGCGAGGAGGCGGCTTCGCACCTCGGCGTCGATGTCCGACGCGAGCGCGCGATCCTGCTCGGCCTGGCGTCGCTCGCGACGGCGGCCGCCGTCGCCGTGAGTGGCCTGATCGGGTTCGTCGGGCTCGTTGCGCCGCACGTCGTGCGACTGGCGGTCGGCCCCAATGCCCGTCTCGTGCTGCCGCTTGCGGCCATCTTCGGCGCCGTGCTGATGGTCGGAGCGGACCTGGCCGCGCGGCTGCTCGGCGACATCCCGGTGGGGGTCGTGACCGCCGTCATCGGGGCGCCCTTCTTCCTGCTGCTGCTGCGTCGAACTCGCGCGGGGTACGAGCTGTGAGCGAGCCCCGATGACCGCCGCTGTTCGCGTCGAACGCTTGACCGTCGCCTACCGCGGCCGCCCGGTCGTGCGAGACGTCGACCTGACGATCGAGGCCGGCGAGCGACTCGCGCTCGTCGGACCGAACGGGGCAGGGAAGTCGACCCTGCTCCGTGCCGTCGCCGGGCTCGTCGAACCAGCCGCTGGAACCGTCGAGCTGGGCGGCACAGCCATCGGCATGCTGGATCGGTGGGCAGTGGCCCGTCGACTCGCTGTCGTGCCGCAGCTGCCGTCGCTGCCATTCTCGACGAGCGTCGAGGAGGTCGTCGCTCTCGGGCGTCTTCCCCACGAGCACCCCGTTCGCGGCCTGCGCCCCCAGGACCGAGCCGCGATCGCCGCGGCGATCGACCGCGTCGGAGTGGGACACCTGCTCGGCCGCGACGCTCGGGAGCTGAGCCTCGGAGAGCGGCAGCTCGTGCTGCTCGCCATGGCCGTCGCCCAGGCTGCGCCGGTCCTCGTGCTCGACGAGCCGACGGTCCACCTCGACCTGCGCCATCAGGTCGAAGTGATGGAGCTCCTCGCGGATCTCAACGAGCGTGACGGCACGACCGTGGTCGCGGTGCTCCACGACGTCGGCCTCGCGGCGCGCTACTTCCCGCGGATCGTGGTCATCGACACAGGTCGCGTGGTCGCCGACGGCCCGCCGAGCGAGGCGCTCACCAGCGAGCGAATCCGCGAGACCTTCGGCGTCGATCCGGAGCTGGTTCGACTGCCCGCGTCGCCGAATCGCCCGGCCGAGTCGCCCTAGCCCAGCGCCGCTGCCGTGAGCCGGACGACGATGTCCGTGTGGTGGCTGATGTCGACGTCGTCGCGGGGCATCGTCGCCGTGGGTCCGAAGCCCAGCACGCGGATGTTGCGCGCGAGGATCCGCAGGCATTCCGTCGCGGTATCCACCGACAGCCCCTCCGGTTCGGGCATCGCGACCGAGATGCCCTCGGATTCATCGATCGCGTCGAGGTCGAATGCGATGTACAGCCCATCGCATCGCTCGCCCACGACCCGCGCCCAGCCTTCGAGGGCCGCCAGTCCGGCGCGTCCGCGCAGCATCCCGGACCCGAACTGCGCCACCGCTGATGCGTTCAGCATCCGAGACTCGTCCTGGTCGAGCACCTGGGCACCGATCAGCGCCGCATCCTCTTCCGCGACGCTCGGACCGTTCACGGCGCCGACGAGTCCGGGATCACCGCGGCCGCAGAGCATCGCGAAGGGCATGCCCCACACGTTGCCCGATGGGGTCGTCTCGGGAATGTTGAAGTCGCCGTGGGCATCGAACCAGGCGATCGCGAGCCGGGCGGCCGGCGAGTGGGCCTTGAGCGCAGCCATGGTCGCTGCGTGGGTCGTGCAGTCGCCACCGAGCATCAGGAGGCGCGGTTCGCGAGAGCCGGATTCGCCAGCGGGCTCGTCCAGGGCGCCCTGGATCACCGTCGCCAGGCGCGGCAGGTAGTCGATGATCAGCTGCCGGTTCTTCATCACCGGATCGGGATCGGCCGCCCAACCCGGATCGTTCGGCGCGTCGCCGTAGTCGACGAACGTGGTCGAGCCGAACGCGTCGATGGCCTCCAGCTTCTCGAGGAGTCCCGCGTCGCGAAGGGCGGCCGGGCCCCGCTCCATCCCGCCGAAATGCCCGCCCAGGGCCGTCGGCGAGCCGACGATCGCGATCGTGTCTGCCATGCCGAGGATGCTACCCGCGCCGCCGCGCGATGCGAGACCGGGCGTGCCGTCGCGTGCCAATGCGCCGTGCGATGGCGGATCCGCTTCGCTATCTTCCGCGCCAGATGCCGATGGAGCCATCCGAGCCGCAGGCGCCGCCACCGCTCCCGGGTTCGATCAGCCGTCGGCGCTTCCTGGCCGGCGCGAGCCTCGCGACCGTGGCGGCCGTTGCAGCGGCGTGCGACTCCAAGCCCGTTCCCAGCACCGCGCCGAATGGCTCGGGAGACACGACGAATCCGCAGGGCAGCGGCAGCACCGGCAGCTCGGAGCCACCCCTCACCGACGGCACCGGCGCATACGCGGAGCTGCTCCGCGCGGTCCGAGCCAGCCCCGACCACCTGCCGCGGGTCGCGGCAGGCCTCGTCGCCAAGAAGGATGCGGATGCGATCATCGGCTTCATCCGGGAGCGGATCACGACGTACCCGGCCGCCGACGACAGCCCGGGCGACACCGTCAATCGCATGCGCTTCGGGGTGCGCGGGACGCTCCGTGGCGGCGCCGGGACCTTCCGGGACAAGGCCGAGCTGCTCGCCGATCTGCTGCGGCAGGCAGGGTTCACTGCCGAGGTCGCGGGCGTCGAGGTCGGGAACCTCGTGGCCGGTACCGCGAACGCACCCGCCGACATCGGGAGTGGTGCGCGCCATTTCAAGCGGATCGCCCGCGCCGCGTTCAAGCCGGATATCACGCCGCAACGGCTCGCCGCCGTCCGGCAGCTGCTGAACCTGCCCGCCCAGGCGCCCGCTCCACCGGCGTTCGATGAGGGCGGCACGAAGGCGACGGCCCTGGCGGACGGACTGCTCTCGCTGGTCGGCGCGGACGCCACGGCACAGCGACCGTACCTCGATGCGCCGATCACCGGTCTGCCGGTCGTGCTCGTCACCTCGGGCGATGAGAAGCGGATCGCCGAGCCCTGGACCGGGGCCGGCCTGCGACCGCTGGGCACGATCCAACCCGGCTTCGTGCAGCCGCCCGGGGTGCCGCCGATCGGCGTCCGGCTGCTCGCCGTCACCACCCAGAACACCGTTGCCCAGTTCGCACTGGTCGATGCGCAGATCGACGGGGCCGCGGCGATCGGCCGGGACATCGTCGTGGCGACGCCGCCCGCGCTGCCGTCGCTCGACGCGATGCTGGTTGCCAAGCCCGCCGACGTCGGCGTGTTCCGCCCGACCATCACCGTTCGAGGCCCGGACATGGACGAGCAGACGGCGAAGGCGCTCACGACCGGAGGCAAGCCGATCACGCTGAGCGGCCAGCTCGTGGACCTCGAGGCGGCCGACGGAATCGTCCGCGTGGGAACCGCGGAGATCGCACCGAGCGATACGCCGGACCCGCAGCTCATCTCGAGCGTGACCACCTTCCTGATCCAGGTGAACGCTGCGACCTTCCCGACGATCGCGGTCGACCTCCACGTCGGCGATGCCGGTGGTCGATCTGTGGAAGGCCTTCCCGCGCCGGCGTTTCGGGTGACGGAGGACGAGAAGGCGGTCGGGTTCACCCTCAGCCAGACGCACGTCGAGCCGCCCCGGGTGATGTTCCTGGTCGATGGCTCCGACAGCATCCCGGCGCCGTTCCGCGGCGCGGCGATGGGCAAGGTGGCCCGGGCCATCGCAGCCGAGGTCCTGAAAACCTACCCGAGCGCGACCTTTCGGGGCACCGGTGTCTACGGCGTGCAGGCGGCCGCGTTCGACGAATGGACCGCCGACCTCGACCTGCTCGAGAAGAACGTCACCAACCTGCTCGTGCTGGGCTCGGACATCTGGCGCTGCCTGGCCGACGCCGCCAAGTACGGCCCGACTGCGATCGTCCTCATCACGGACGCCGAGACGGCCGACTGGATCGAGAACGTGAAGCAGACGGAGCCGAAGCCTGAGTTCCTCAGCCGCGTTCGAGCAGGTCCGCCGGTGTTCACCCTGGGCGTCGGGAACGTCGACTCGGCGATGCTGACCCAGCTCGGCAATGCCGGCCGGCTCGGGGCCGCGCCGGTCACCGACACGGCGTCGGCCGTCAAGGCCGTTCGTTCGGCCATCGCCAACATCCCTCCGGCGCCATACCACCTGACCTACACGGCGCCCGTGGACGGCCCGTCGACGCGGCAGGTCCGAGTTGCGCTTGTCGCCCGTCCGGACGTCGCGTCGCCCGCACCGTACGACGTTCCGCCGGTGCGAGAGCGAACACGACCGCCCGTGCTTGCGGGGCTGTATCTGGAAGTCGACAGCGGCGTCGTCCGAGGCCGGCGTACGCTCGCCGGGATCGAGCCGGGGACGGACCCGACGACGATCACACAGGCGCAGGTCGACGAGGTGCGGACGGCGCTGTTCGGCGCCTATTCGATCCAGGTCGAGGCCGGCTGCCCGTCGCCTGCCGTGCAGCTCGATGACGCCTTGTCCGTCGCGGTCTCCGCGGGTCCGCTGGGCACCGCGAAGACGAGCGCGGATGTGATCGCAGCACTTGCAACGGGCATCGGTGCACGGCCGCGGACCCTGCATGCGACCTCGGTGCCGCTCGATGACGGCGCCGGCCCGCTCACCTTCGAGACGATCTACCGGATGACGCTCCACACGTCGATCGAACGGCCGGATCCGGATGCGCAGAATCTCCATCGCCACACCGGGGTCGACATCCTGCCCCACACCACGTTCGCGACCGTCGACACCGATCCGGTTCGAGCGTTCCAGACGACCGCACGGCGAACGGCACGGCTGGCCCTCGCGGAGGCCGCCGCCTTCCCGTCCAGCACCGTCGCGTCCATGCAGACCGAGCAGCCCATCGTGGCGCCCGGGGCGATCATCGACGTGCTGACGCCCCTCGGTGTGGAGCGGCCGAAGATCGATGCCCTGGCGCGGGTCATCGACGGCTTCGGCAGCCAGCCCCGGATCGCGGTGATCCCGAAATCCGCGGATCTCGCCGGCTGGTTCATCGATCGAGCCAACGGCAGCCTGTTCGGCGTCCTGTGGAACGGCGCCGGCGGCGGCGAGGAGGTGGCGGAGATCCGGCGGGTGTTCGACCAGATCGATCGGACCCTCACCATGGCCGGTTGCTACAACGACGTCGCGACGCTTCTCGGATTCGGCGGCCTGTCGCTCGCAGGCAGCGTGTGGGCGCAGTTCGAGGCCGCCAAGATGAAGAAGCTCGGCGCGGCGACCATTGCCATCGCGACGCTCGAGGATGGCAGCGTCCCACTCCCGTCGGATCTGCTCAGCCTGAACGAGCTCGGCTGCAACGTGCTGCAGGAGATCGCGATGGAGGCGCTGCCGAACGTGATCGGCGCGCTGGGCGGCCAGCAGCCCGAAGAGGTCGCTGCGATCGTGTCGCTCACCGACGGGCTGCAGAATCTCAGCCCGATCAACCACGGCCTGGTCTGCGGGGACGGCTGACGCTGCTCGCGACCCCCGAGTAGCGCATCATCCGCGCCGATGCGGATCGCCGACTTCGCGCTCGAACGGTATTTCGCCCGCTGGGAGTTCGCGGTCCAGCACGTGCTCGCCGCGAGCGACGTGGAGGGCTGGCCGATGGCCGAGCTGCTCGCGCTCGCTGACGACGAGACGGCCGCGATGTGGTCGGGCCTGAAGCTCGGGTACACGGAGTCCACCGGTCATCCACTCCTGCGGCGGGAGATCGGGTCGCTGTACGACTCGGTCGATGCCGACGACGTGCTCGTCTTCGCCGGTGCCGAGGAGGCGATCTTCTGCCTGCTGTCGACGTCGCTGCAGGAGGGCAACCACGTCATCGTGACGTGGCCCGGGTACCAGTCGTTGTACGAGGTCGCGCGGGCCGCCGGGGCGACGGTCAGCCTGCACGCCCTTCGCGAGGAGGACGGCTGGGCGCTCGATGTCGACCGGCTGATTCGCTCCTTCCGGCCCGAGACGCGCATGGTCGTCGTCAATGTGCCGCACAACCCGACCGGGATGCTGCCGACGGTCGACGAGTGGCGTCGCCTGGGCACGGCGTGCGCTGACGCCGGGATCCGGCTCGTCGCCGATGAGGTCTATCGATTCCTGGAGCACACGGGGGCGGAGACGCTGCCGGCGGGCGCCGATCTCGGCGAACGGAACGTGTCGATCGGGGTGATGTCGAAGTCGTTCGCGATGGCGGGGCTGCGCATCGGTTGGCTCGCGTCGCGCGACCGAGCCGTGCTCGAGCGCTGCGCCCGGCTGAAGGACTACACCACGATCTGCTCGTCCGCGCCGTCGGAGGTGCTCGCGCTCATCGCGCTGCGCGCGCGCGATCGCGTGCTCGCACGGTCACGCGAGATCGTCGCGGCGAACCTGACGGTCCTCGACGACTTCTTCGCGCGCCGCATCGAGGCGTTCTCGTGGGTGCGACCGCGCGGCGGCTCGACCGGCTACCCGCGCCTCAATGCCGATGGCCCGGCGGGCGCGTCGGCGGATCGCTTTGCAGCACGCCTCGTCGAGT
>DATAIB010000107.1:0-2395 GCA_036262855.1 Candidatus Limnocylindrales bacterium | reverse complement strand
TGTTCGCCGACAGCGCCGCGACGCTGATGCCCCACACCTGGCCGGAGCCCTTCGGGCTGGTGTGCATCGAATCGCTCGCGTGCGGAACGCCGGTCCTCGCGCGTCGCGTGTGGGGCCTGCCCGAGATCATCCGGGAGGGCGTCGACGGCTACTTCTGCGACGACGTCACCGCGTTCGCGTTCTTCCTCGATCGCGTGCCGACGCTGGATCGCGCCGCGATCCGAAGCCGGGTCATCGATCGCTTCTCGGCGCGGCGCATGGCTGATCGATACCAGGAGCTCTACACGCGCATGGTCGACCAGCACGCGATCGCCGCGTCGCGCGCAGCGACGGCCTCGCGCGCCGGGATGGCCTCGCGCGAGCAGCGCGGCGGCATGAGCGGCGCGCGTTCCGAGACCCGAGCCGAAGCGCGAGCCGACGCTCGCGCCCGTGGCGGCAGGATTGAAAGCGCAACCTCGGCCTGAGGGCGGCGCCCTCCGGTTCTCCTCGCCCGACGAGCCGGGCTACACGCGTCGCCGCGTCGGGAAGGGCTTCCGGTTCGAGGACGCCAACGGCCGGCCGGTCACGGACAAGGACGAGCTGGCCCGGTTCCGGAGCCTCGTGATCCCGCCCGCGTGGACGGACATCTGGATCAGCCCTGATCCGAACGGCCATCTCCAGGCGATCGGTCGGGACGCCCGCGGGCGGCGGCAGTACCGCTACCACGCGGCGTTCCGGGCACGGCGCGACCGGGACAAGTACGCCCGGATGATCCGCTTCGGTGACGCGCTGCCGCGGATCCGGCGCCGCGTTCGCGCGGACCTCGCGACGCGCGGGCTGTCGCGGGAGAAGGTCATCGCCGCAGTGGTCGCGTTGCTCGAGTCGACCCACCTGCGCGTCGGCAACGCGGAGTACGCGCGGCTCAACCGCTCGTTCGGGCTGTCGACGCTCCGGTCCCGCCACGCGAAGGTGACGGGCGGCACGATCCGGTTCCACTTCCGCGGCAAGGGCGGGCGGACCGAGGAGCGGGAGCTGATGGATCGCTCACTCGCCGCGGTCGTGCGCCGCTGCCAGGAGCTCCCCGGGCAGGCGCTGTTCCAGTACCCCGACGAGGCCGATCCGAAGACGACGCACAAGGTCTCGTCCGAGGACGTCAACGCGTACATCCGCGAGGCTGCCGGGAGCGACGAGTTCAGCGCGAAGGACTTCCGAACCTGGGCGGCGACCCTGGTCGCGTTCCGCACCAAGGAGGCGGCGAAGGCCGCCATCACGATCACGGCCGAGGCGCTGGGCGATACGCCGACGGTCGCCCGCAACAGCTACATCCATCCTGCCGTGCTGGAGGCGATCGATTCGGCCGAGCCGCCAGCGAAGGGCACGCGTGGCGTGCCCGCGAAGGACGCCGACCCGAAGATCGCCCTCGCCACGCCCACCCGCCGCGACGAGCTGGAGCTGCTCGCGTTCCTGCGCCGTCGCCGACGGAGTGCAACGCGACCGAAAGCCGCCAAGCGAGCCGGTGCCGTCCGATCGGGGCGTCGCGCCGCCTAGGTTGGCGTTGCGCGAGTCGCGCGACGCACGAGAGCGACCCGCCGGAAGGAGCACGACCTCATGTGCATGAACTGCGGGTGCGGCCAGCCGCACGACGATCACGGCAAGGCGGAGAACATCACGCTCGAGGACCTGCAGCAGGCGGGCGCCGCGAACGGCCAGTCGCTGCGGGAATCCGCGCAGCACATCCTGGAGACGGCGCAGCTCGTCCAGGACAAGCCCGCCTCCGATCGCGGGCTCGCCCAGCCCGCGGCACAGTCCGGCGGCGCGGCGGGCGGCAACCCGCAGGCGACCGGCGGTCGGGGCACGCCGGCCAGCGAGTCCTGACGACGAGCTGACGGCGCGGAGGGAGCGGCATGGCGATCATCGGCTCGGTGTTCGCGCTGCTCGGGCGGTTCGTCGGGCGCGCCCTGACGACCACGCTCGGGTGGGCGTCCGTGCTCCTGTTCGGGCGCGTGCCTCAGGATCGGCAGATCTGGCTCGCGGTCCTGACATTCGGGTCGCTGGCGTGGGTGGTGGCGGTCGTTGGGATCGTGTTCCCGAACGTGGGCACGCTGCTCCTCGCCGCGGTGCCACGGCCAGCCTTCATCCCGGTGGACGTCGTTCGCCTCGTGATGCTGGCGATCGCCATCGTGCTCCCCGCCGTGCTGGGCGGCGTCACGCTCCTCCTGTTCGAGCCGGAGGACCGGCCGAAGGGGATGGGCCTGGTCGGCCAGGTGCTGCGCGGCTACCCGCTGGCGCCGACGCTTGCCGTCACGCTCGTCGTCCTCGCCGCCGCGGGCACCGTTCGCAAGCTCGACTCGCTCGTCCACCGGCGCGAGGATGCACACGTCGCGATCGTCGTCCGGCCCGGCAGGTACGACGCATT
>DATAIB010000106.1:0-3735 GCA_036262855.1 Candidatus Limnocylindrales bacterium | reverse complement strand
GGCGTCCGCCTCGACTGCGACCGCCAGGTTGGATGGCCGGCCCGTCAGGCCGCGCCAGTCGGCGACCGTCATCCCGTGCGCCAGGCCCGGCCCGGTCTCGACATCGACGAACAGCGGACGGGCATGGACGAGCGACGGATCGAGCGCCGCCGCGACCACGAACGGATCGTGGATGAAGGCCCCGTAGAAGCCGTCGTACTTGTCGTGGAACTCGAAGTAGAAGCGCAGTGCGTCGTCGAGGAAGCGCAGGACCGGGTTCGCGCCCGCATCGCCCGCCTCGCCGCCGCGCCCCGCGCGCGCCGCCAGCGCCTCCAGGTGCGCCGGCAGCAACCGCGCGCGCTCGGTCACGTCGAGGCCCATCGCGATCGGCAGCGTCGGGCCGCCCCACGCGGCGAACACGGACTTGGCCGCGTCGGGATCGACATGCAGGTTCCACTCGGTCGTGGGCGTGGTGTTGCCGGGCGCCCGATACGCACCGCCCATCATGAGCCAGCCCTTGAGCAGCTCCGGGAGCGCGGGCTCATGCACGAGCGCGCGAGCCAGGTTCGTCAGCGGTCCCAGCGTCACGAGCGTCAGCTCGCCGGGTCGGGCGCGGGCGAGGTCGACGATGCGCTCCGCGGCGTTGCCGTGCTCAAGGTCCCGCCGCGCGTGCGGCAGCTCCGCGTACCCAAGGCCGCGCGGTCCGTGCGTCTCGGGCGTCGTCACGAGCGGCTTGACGAGCGGATGCTCCTCGCCGAGGTACACGGCCACGTCGTCGCGCCCGGCGAGCTCCAGCACGGCCAGCGTGTTCGCCGCGACCTGGCGCGCCTCCACGTTGCCGGCCACGGTCGTCACCGCAACGAGCTCCGCCTCGGGCGACGCGGCGGCGTACAGCAGCGCGAGCGCGTCGTCGATCCCTGTGTCGACATCGAGGATCAGCGGAACTCGGTCGGTCACGTGCGCACCATTCGAACCAGCATGACCGGTCGATCCGTCGGCCGCTGCGAACGAAGTCGCTTCGCCCATGTCGAACCCGATTCGGTGATCTCTGTGTCGGTCGCCGCCCGGGCAGCCACCGCTTCGAACCCGAATCGTTGGAATGTCCGGGTTGCCGCCTCGACCACAGCGTTCGGCTCGGTGGGCAGGCGGTCGAGGCCGTCCCGTGCCGCCGGCGCGAGCAGCAGCTCGAGTGTCCCGTCGCGGGCCACGAGCGAAGCGACGCCGGCAGTGACCGCGTCATCCTGGCCGACGCAGCCGCGGAGCAGCGACGCCCACGGGAACCGAACGCTCACGAGCCCTGCGAGGCCCGCGAGCTCACGAGGCGGGGACTCCGCCGCGGCCACGACGAACGCCGCGTTCGTCAGCCCACCCTTCTGGGGATTCGCGGCGGCACGGCGGGACGCCTCGGCCATGGCGGCGGCATTCGCGTCCATGCCGAGGACGAGGGTTCTGGGATCACGGGCGGCCGCCGCGAGCACCGCGCGGCCATCGCCCGTGCCGAGGTCGATCGCGACCCGGTCGTGCCGGGCAACGAGGTCGGCGACTTAGCCGACATCCACCTCGATGAGGCGACGCCCGACGACGAACGTAGTCATGGCCCGGAGGATACGGCCAGCGCCCGATCGAAGCCAGCCTCGAACTGGGGGCGCCATGCCCGCCGCGTGGAGTCGTCGATGAACGCGGCATCGAGGCCGTTCAGCATGCAGGCGCGAAGGTCGTCGATTGAGTAGTCGAAGTCGGCGGCCATCATCTGCCAGGCCTCGGTCGGGGTGACGTGGTGGAACGTCGGGTCGTCCGTGTTCGGGTGGAGCCGCAGCGCGAGCTCGCGCATGCGGCGGATCGGGTGGTCGAGCGCCCAGCGCTCCGGCGGCAGGGTGCGCAGGTAGTAACTATTCGTCGGGACCACGGTGAACACCATGCGGCGTTCGGCGAGCTCCCGGGCGTACTCGGGCGCGTCGACGATGGTGTAGCCGTGGTCGATGCGATCGACCTTCAGGACATCGACCGCCGTTCGGACGTTCGTCCAGGGCATCCCGAACTCCCCGGCGTGCGCGGTGGTCCGGAAGCCGACGTGCCGCGCCGCCGTGTAGGCATCGGCGAACAGCTCCGGTGGGTGGTCGACCTCGCTGTAGTCGATGCCCAGCCCAACGACCTCGTCGCGGCGATACGCGGACATCCACTCGACGACCTCGAGGGCGGCCGATGGCGACGCCTCGCGATCGATCGAGATGATCAGCCGGCCGATGATCCCCTGGTCGCGCTCGGCGTCGTGGATGGCGTGCACGATCGCATCGACCGCCCTCACGTAGGGAATGCCGGATCGCGCCACCGTGCCCGTGGGGTTCCAGAAGAACTCCGCGTACCGGATCGTGTGCGCGGCGGCATCCGAGAGGTACTCGTACGTGATGCGGTGCAGGTCAGCGGGCCCGCGGATGACGGCCGCATCGAGCGCCCGGAACGCCTTCAGGACCCCCGCGTACTTGCCGGGTCCGCGTTCGAAGAACCCGTCGATCTCAGCGTCGGTGATCTGCGCTGAGGCCGCGCGCGCCAGCGCCTTGAAGGTGGCGGGCCGGATCGTTCCGAAGAGGTGGCAGTGCAGCTCGACCTTCGGGATGGCCCGGAAGAACTGAGCCTCGTTTGACACGATCCCACGGTAGGCGCGCCCTACACTCCGCGCGTGACGAGCGCCACCAAGCCCATCGGCGCCTATGAGCGCCTCGCCGCGGAAGTCCATGAGTGGGACCCGAAGACCGTCGACGTGGCCGCGAAGGTCAACGAGATGGTCCAGGAGCGCCGGCCGGACCTCATCGTCGAGCACATCGGCTCGACATCGGTCCCGGGCCTGCCCGGCAAGGGCATCGTCGACCTGTCGATCGAGACCACGCCCGACGACATCCCCGCCGTCGTCGAGCTGCTCTACGACCTCGGCTTCGGGCCGCAGCCCGGCCCCGACCCGTGGCCGCCATCGCGCCCGATGCCGGTCGGGTCGTACGAGATGGACGGCCACCAGTACCGGATCCACCTGCACGTGCAGCCGGTGGGCGGTGACTTCCCGCGCGACATCGCGTTCCGCGACGCGCTTCGGAACGACCCGGACCTGCGCAAGCAATACGAGCTGCTGAAGCGCGGCATCACCGATGCCGGGCCGGTCGAAGGCCTGCGGTACACGCATTCGAAGACGGCCTGGATCCTGCAGGTCTATCGGAAGCTCGGGTTCGCGCCGCCGCCGATCGCGCCACCGTCGACGATCGGCATCCTGGGCGGCGGCCAGCTCGGGCGGATGCTCGGGTTCGCGGCGCGCGAGATGGGCTATCGCATCGTGGCCCTCGATCCCGATCCGGACGCGCCGATCACGGCCGTCGCCGATCGACTCGAACAGGGCGCCTACGACGACATCGCCGCCGCGCGCCGCATGGCCGAGGGCGCCGCGATCGTCACCTACGAGCTGGAGCACGTGGGCCAGCAGGTGATCACCGCGCTCGAGGACCGCAAGCGCCCGATCCGCCCCGGCCCGTATCCGCTGAAGCTCACCGCCGATCGCGTGGCGGAGCGCAGGTTCGTCGAGGCCAACGAGGGGCGCGTCGCGGAATGGCGCGAGGTCGCGGGGCCCTCGGAGATGTTCGAGGCGATCGCCGAGCTCGGCTATCCGCTGCGGCTCAAGGCGGTCCGCGGCGGCTACGACGGCCGCAGCCAGGAGCGACTTCGGAGCCACGCGGACCTCGAGGGGATCGATCCGCGGATCGGCTGGCCGGCGCT